>NZ_JBMNDO010000019.1:0-87464 GCF_052542855.1 Streptomyces sp. SAS_281 | reverse complement strand
CCCCCCCCCCCCCCCCCCCCCCCCCCCGCGCAGGGTCATCGTTCTGACGGAGCACACCGCCAAGGACGGCACCCCGAAGATCGTCCGGGAGTGCTCCCTCCCGCTCACCGGCCGCGGGTGCGTCGACCGGATCATCACCGATCTCGGTGTCCTCGACGTCACCGACCGCGGCCTTGCCCTGGTCGAGACCGCCCCGGGTGTCACCGTCGAACATCTCCGCGCCCGCACGGGCGCCCTGATTCACGTCGACAGCACCGCCGCTGCCTGCTGACCGCCCTCCCTCCCCCGCCGGTCCCTGCGTGGGCCCGCACCAAGAATTCCCGCTCCTGCCCCGATGGCCCGTACACCCAAGATCCCGACACAGACCCCCAGGTCGGGAGACGGACCCTGCCCCAAGGAGGCACCTGTCGTGACGACTTCGCCCCTGCACATCGCCGTCGTCGGCGGTGGCATCGGCGGCCTGGCCGCCGCCCTCGCCATCGCCCGTTCCGGCCACCGCGTGAACGTGGTGGAGCGCGCTGCCCGGTTCAGCGAGATCGGAGCCGGCCTCCAACTGGCTCCGAACGCCTCGCTGGCGCTGGAAGAACTCGGCGTTCTCGATGCCGTGAAGCGCTCCGCCGTCGCCCCGCCCCAGCTCGTCATGATGGACGCGCTCACCGGCAAGCAGGTCACCGCTCTCGACCTGCGCAGCGACGCCTACCGCAGCCGTTTCAAGCACCCCTATCTCGTCACCCACCGCACCGATCTCCACGGCGCCCTGCTGGCCGCCTGCGAGGAACACCCGTCGATCACTCTGCACACCGGGCGGACCGTCACCGACGCGGTCCAGACGCAAGAGGAGGTGCGCCTGCACTTCGCCGAGACCACCCAGCAGCTTGCTGCGGACGCAGTAGTGGCCGCTGACGGCCTGCATTCCCGGCTCCGGCAGATCCTCGTCAACGACGGCGCCCCCGTCTGCTCCAGGTACGTCGCCTACCGCGGCGCCCTGCCCGTCACCAGCATGACGGGGGCGATGGCGCAGCACGCCACGACGGAGTCGGTCATCGTGTGGGCCGGACCGCGCATGCACCTCGTTCAGTACCCCGTGCGACGCGGCGAGCTGTACAACCAGGTCGCCGTCTTCGAGAGCGACCACTACGACCCCGACTCCGACGACTGGGGAACCGAGGCCGAACTGGAGAAGCGGTTCGCCGGGGCCTGCGACGCCGTGCGTGACGCCCTGCCACTGGTCGCCCGGGACCGGCGCTGGCCACTGTTCGACCGGCTCCCGATCACCGACTGGGTGCACGGCCGCATCGTGCTGCTGGGCGACGCCGCCCACCCGATGCTGCAGTACCTGGCCCAGGGCGCCTGTCAGGCGCTGGAGGACGCTGTGGCCCTCGGCCACGCTCTGCGCGATCACGACCGCCCGGAGGACGCGTTCGCGTCGTACGCCGCCCTGCGTACCGAGCGGGCTGCATCGATCCAGACGAACGCGCGACGCTTCGGCGAGATCTGCCACCTGGACGGCGCGGGCGCCTTTCTCCGTAACCGGCTCCTTTCCGGCCGCACTCCCGAGGACTTCGACGACATCGCCTGGGTATGGACCCCCGCCGGCGATCGCCCGCCGGCAACCACCCTGTGAACAACCAGCGCGAGGAGACACCATGACCGACGACCCCGCCTACAAAGCCCTCGATGAGCTCGGCGCCGCACCGCTGTGGCGGTTCTACGGCAACCTGTTCCCGGCCCAGCCCCGCAGCAAGGCCGTCCCCTACCGGTGGAGCTGGAAGGAGCTGCGGCCTCACCTGCTGCACTTCTCTCGGACCCTGTCTCTGGACGAGGCCGAACGCCGGGTCCTCATGCTGGTCAACCGCGGGCTCACCGATCCGCCCGCCACGGTCAACACCCTCTACGCCGGCCTGCAGATCATCCTGCCCGGCGAAACCGCCCAGGCCCACCGCCACACTTCCAACGCCTTCCGCTTCATCCTGGAAGGCGACGGCGCCTGGACCACTGTCAACGGCGAGCGCGTCTTCATGGCCCCCGGCGACCTGCTCCTCACCCCCGGATGGCACTGGCACGACCACACCCACGAAGGTGACGCGCCGATGATCTGGCTCGACGCCCTGGACTACCCCCTGGTCAACGCACTGGAAGCGGGCTTCTACGAGAAGTACCCGCAGCGGCTCCAACCCGTCGCCCATCCCGACGACGGAGGCAGCCGGCAGTTTCTCCACGGCCGCCTGACTCCCTCCTGGATCACCCCCGAGGGGCCCAACTCGCCCATCACCCGCTACACCTGGCAGGAGACCAGCCGGGCTTTGGAGGCCATTGCCGACACTGCCGACGGCAGCGACGTCGACGGGATCGTCCTGGAGTACACCAACCCCTGGACCGGCGGCCCGGTCATGCCCACCATCGCCTGCCGGATCCAACGGCTGCGACCGGGCTTCAAGGGGGCAGGCCGCCGCCACACCGCCTCCACCATCTTCAGCGTCGTCCGCGGCGAAGGCGCCACCATCGTGGACGGCAAGCGCCTGGACTGGACGGAGAACGACACCTTCGCCATCCCGGGCTGGGCCTCCTACCGGCACCTGAACACCTCGACGTCCGGCGACGCGGTCCTGTTCTCGTACAGCGACGAACCCGTGATGCGGTCCTTGGGCCTCTACCGCAGCGAGAGCGCCGACCCCGACGCCTGACCACTCCCCCGCTTTCCCACACCACCAAGGAGGCCACAATGCGTCTGGCCCTGTTCGACAACGGTCGCCTCGGCATCGTCGAGGGCGACACCATCACCGACGTGACCGACCAGGTCACCCACTCCCCCACCGGTCCGGCCGGTGTACTTCAGCTGTACATCGAAGCGCTGTCCCACGTCTCCGGTCCGGTGCTCAACCCGGCCGACGGGCCCCGGCTGGCACTCACCGACGTGCAGTTGGAGGCCCCGCTTCCGCGCCCCGGCAAGATCATCGGCGCGCCGGTCAACTACCTCGACCACAAAGCCGAGATGGACTACCCCACCTCCATCGCCGACCTGGGCGTCTTCCTGAAGGCCAACTCATCCGTGATCGGCCCGGACCAGGACATCGTCCTGCCCTACTCCGACATCCGCACCGACCAGGAAGGCGAACTGGCCGTCGTCATCGGCCGGACCGCCTCGCACGTCAGTGCCGAGAAGGCCCTCGACCACGTCTTCGGCTACACCTGCCTGCTGGACATCACCGTCCGCTCCGGCGAGGACCGCTCCACTCGAAAGTCCTTCGACACCTTCACCCCCATCGGCCCCTGGATCGTCACCGCCGACGAGATCGCCGACCCCGACCGGCTGGACCTGCGGTGCGACGTGGCCGGCGAGACCCGGCAGAGCACGAACACCGAGTACCTCATCTTCGGTGTGCGGGAACTGGTCGCCTACGCCTCCTCGGTGATGACCCTGCACCCCGGCGACGTGATCGCCACAGGAACACCGGCCGGAGTCGGCCCGCTCAGCCACCGGGACCGCGTCGTCGTTGAGATCGAAAAGATCGGCCGCCTCGAAGTAGGCGTGGACGGCTCCCGGGCGACGCCGTACGCGTCGCGGCCGGGGCACCGCCGAGGCTGATCCGCCCGTACCCCGTGCGAGGCGATCTCGAGGACATCGCCGAGGGACTCCCGCGCGGGGCCCGGTGAGCAGAAAGCAGCCGTGCTGAGCCCTCTCGAGCCGCATCGCCCTGCCGCTGCCGACCGGCATGCCTCTGGCCGTACGGGCAGTCTTCGGCCGACTGGCCGCCGTGGTGGCAGCCGGCCCACGCAGGGCCCTCTGCACTCAGGACCGCGGCGTGCTCGACCTGCGTACGACTAGCTCGGGCTGGAGCACGATGCCGGTGTGCTGGTGCTCAGGGGCCGCGTCGAATCCCTCGATCTCCTGTAGCAGGAGTTGCGCGGCGAGGCGGCCGATCTCCGCTGCCGGATGGCGTACCGAGGTCAGCGGGATGAGGCTCGCCTCCGCGAACTCGATGTCGTCGTAGCCGACGACGGCGAGGTCGTCCGGGACGCGCACGCCCGCGTCGAAGGCCGTCTGCATGACGCCCAAGGCCATCAGGTCGTTCGCGCAGAAGACGGCCGTCGGGCGGGGAGCGAGGCCGATGAGCCGGGCCCCGGCGTCCCTGCCGGCGGCGACGTCGAGCCTGTCGGCCGGGATGTCCACGATCGCGTCGGCGTCGAGGCCCGCTTCCTGAACCGCGCGGGCAAGCCCTTGGCGCCGGTCTCTTACCTGCTGCAGATGCTCGGGGCCGCGCACGAAGGCGATGCGCTGGTGACCACCGGCAATCAGATGCCTGCCCGCGAGCAGGCCCCCCAGTTCGTCGTCGGCCGCCACTGAACAGGCCGTCTGCTCATCGACCGCCCGGTCGACCACGACGAACGGAATGTTCGCGCGTCGCAGCGCCGCCCAAGGCTCACCGTGCGAGGCAACCGGAGCGAACAGGACACCGCGGAGGCGCTGCTCGACGAAGAGTGACAGGTATGCCTGTTCGGCCGACGTGCTCTCCGCGCTGTTGCACACCATCACGCCGAGGTCCGCCTCGGCGGCGACGCGTTCGGTGCCTTGTGCGAGAACGGCGAAGAAGGGGTTGCCGGTGTCCATGACCAGCAGTCCGAGCATGCGGCTCCTGCCGGCACGCAGCTGTCGCGCCGACTCGCTCCGGACATACCCCAAAAGGTCGATCGCGGCGTGGACACGAGCCCGCACCTCAGGCGAGACGCGGTCGGGCCTGTTCAGGACGTTGGAGACCGTGCCCACAGATACACCTGCCTGACGCGCCACCTCCTTGATGCCGATCACTGACGACGTCCGTTCTGCTCGATTCCGTAGGAACGTCATCCTAAGCCAGCACCTCGCGTTGGAATGAATCCTTTCAACCAGACCGAACACAGTGTCTTGACTAGCGGCACACTGCGTGCTTCATTATTAATGAAACGATTCAAACACCGATGCGTAGAGCACGGCTCTGGTTTTGAGGTTGCCAATGACTGTCGTACGGGACGCTGTGAAGGCTGCGCTCAAGTCCCAGAGGATCGAGACCCCTTCCTGGGGCTACGGAAACTCCGGCACCCGCTTCAAGGTGTTCTCCCAGCCGGGTGTCCCGCGGACGCCGTGGGAGAAGCTGGATGACGCTGCGAAGGTGCACGAGTTCACCGGTGTCGCGCCGAAGGTGTCCTTGCACATCCCGTGGGACCGGGTGGACGACTACGCGGCTCTCGCTGCCTATGCCGGGGAGCGCGGTCTGGAGCTGGGCGCGATCAACTCCAACACCTTCCAGGACGACGGCTACCGGCTCGGCAGCGTCTGTCACCCGGATGCGAAGGTGCGCCGCAGAGCCGTCGATCACCTCCTGGAGTGCGTCGACATCATGGACGCAACGGGATCGACGGATCTGAAGCTGTGGTTCGCCGACGGCACCAACTACCCCGGCCAGGACGACATCACCGGCCGCCAGGACCGGCTCGCGGAGTCTTTGGCCGAGGTGTACGAGCGACTCGGCGAGGGCCAGCGGATCCTGCTTGAGTACAAGTTCTTCGAGCCGGCGTTCTACACCACCGACGTGCCGGACTGGGGGACGTCGTACGCCCACTGCCTCCGACTTGGCCCCAGGGCGCAGGTCGTCGTGGACACCGGCCACCACGCGCCGGGCACCAACATCGAGTTCATCGTTGCCTTCCTGCTGCGCGAGGGGAAGCTCGGCGGCTTCGACTTCAACTCGCGCTTCTATGCCGACGACGACTTGATGGTCGGGTCCGCCGACCCCTTCCAGTTGTTCCGGATCATGCACGAGGTCACCAAGAACGGCGGCCTGGACGCTTCCAGGAATGTGGCCTTCATGCTCGACCAGTGCCACAACATCGAGGCCAAGCTTCCCGCTGTCATCCGGTCCGTGATGAATGTCCAGGAGGCCACCGCCAAGGCTCTCCTCGTCGACCCCGACGCGCTCGCCGCCACGCAGCTCTCCGGTGACGTCCTCGCCGCGAATGCCGTGCTGATGGATGCCTACAACACCGACGTCCGACCGCTGCTGCGGGAGGTACGGGAGGAACAGGGGCTGCACCCCGACCCGGTCGCCGCGTATGCCGCTTCCGGTTGGCAGGAGCAGATCGCGTCCGAGCGCGTCAGCGGACAGCAGGCCGGCTGGGGCGCCTGAGCGCGTCGGCCCTCCGAGCTGCTTACGCGCCGAGCAGGCGCCCCCTTCTCTTCTTCCCCGCACACTTCGCATCCGAAGGACCGATCTCCATGGCCACCCATCCCGAAGTCGCCGCCCTCCTCGACCGTGCACAGCGGCTGGGCTCCGACCCCCGCAACACCAACTACGCAGGCGGCAACGCATCCGCCAAGGGCACCGTCACCGACCCCGTCACCGGCTCCGACACCGAGCTGATGTGGGTCAAGGGGTCCGGGGGCGACCTCGGCACCCTCACCGAGGACGGCCTCGCCGTCCTGCGGCTCGACCGGCTGCGGGCCCTGAGGGGCGTGTATACGGGTGTGGAGCATGAGGACGAGATGGTCGCCGCCTTCGACTTCTGCCTGCACGGCAAGGGCGGAGCGGCGCCGTCCATCGACACCGCCATGCACGGTTTGGTGGATGCCGCTCACGTGGATCACCTCCACCCGGACTCCGGCATCGCGCTCGCCTGCGCCTCGGACGGGGAGAAGCTGACGGCACAGTGCTACGGGGAGAAGGTGGCCTGGGTGCCGTGGCGGCGTCCCGGCTTCCAGCTCGGGCTGGACATCGCGGCGATCAGGGATGCCCACCCCGAGGCCATCGGCGTGGTCCTGGGCGGGCACGGGATCACCGCGTGGGGTGCCAGCGCCGACGAGTGCGAGGCCAACGCGCTGTGGATGATCCGCACGGCGGAGACCTTCCTTACGGATAACGGCAAGAAGCAGCCGTTCGGCGTCCCGCTGGCCGGCTACGGGGCGCTGGACTCCGAGGAGCGTCAGGCACGGGCCGCCGCGCTCGCGCCTGTCATCCGTTCCCTGGCCTCGCACGACCGGCCGCAGGTCGGCCACTTCACGGACGCCGACGTCGTCCTCGACTTCCTCGCGCACGACCAGCACCCACGTCTCGCCTCTCTGGGCACCTCGTGCCCGGACCACTTCCTGCGCACCAAGGTCCGTCCCCTCGTCCTGGACCTGCCGCCAACGGCCCCGTTGGATGAGGCCGTGGCCCGGCTGAAGGAACTGCATACCGAGTACCGCGAGGAGTACGCCGCCTACTACGCGAGGCACGCCTCCACCGACTCGCCGGCCATGCGCGGCGCGGACCCCGCCATCGTGCTGGTGCCGGGCGTCGGGATGTTCTCCTTCGGCAAGGACAAGCAGACCGCGCGGGTGGCGGGCGAGTTCTACGTCAACGCGATCAACGTCATGCGCGGCGCCGAGGCCGTCTCCTCCTACGCCCCCATCGATGAAGCGGAGAAGTTCCGCATCGAGTACTGGGACCTGGAGGAGGCCAAGCTGCGTCGTATGCCGAAGCCGAAGCCCCTGGCAACGCGCGTGGCCCTGGTGACAGGTGCGGGCTCCGGTATCGGCAAGGCCATCGCACACCGGCTGGTCATCGAGGGCGCCTGCGTGGTCGTCGCCGACCTGAACGGCGAAAACGCCGCTGCCGTGGCCGAGGAACTGGGCGGCCCGGACAAGGCCATCGCGGTCACCGTGGACGTCACCTCCGAGGAACAGATCAGCGCCGCGTTCCGTGCGGCCGTTCTCGCATTCGGGGGCGTCGATCTCGTGGTCAACAACGCCGGGATCTCGATCTCGAAGCCGCTGCTGGCCACGACCACGAAGGACTGGGACCTCCAGCACGACATCATGGCCCGCGGGTCGTTCCTCGTCTCCCGCGCGGCCGCCGGAATCATGATCGAGCAGGGCCTGGGAGGCGACATCGTGTACATCGCCTCCAAGAACGCCGTCTTCGCCGGACCGAACAACATCGCCTATTCCGCCACCAAGGCCGACCAGGCCCACCAGGTCCGCCTTCTCGCCGCCGAACTCGGTGAGCACGGCATCCGCGTCAACGGCGTCAACCCCGACGGGGTCGTGCGCGGTTCGGGCATCTTCGCCGCGGGATGGGGGGCGCAGCGCGCCGCGACGTACGGCATCGAGGAGGACAAGCTCGGTGAGTTCTATGCCCAGCGCACGCTGCTGAAGCGAGAGGTCCTGCCCGAGCACGTCGCGAACGCGGTGTTCGCCCTCACGGGCGGTGACCTCACCCACACCACCGGCCTGCACATCCCCGTCGACGCCGGTGTCGCCGCGGCCTTCCTCCGCTGAGCACCCCTCGATCGCCTGGGGCGAGTGACTGACGCGCCCGCCCCGAGGCACCGCGGACCGGCGGCACGATGCCGGCCAAGGCCCGGCCCTGACACCAGGCCCTCCACGGCGCCGCCGGTCCGCCATTCGCCAACTTCCCGATGAGCCCCCCGCACCGCAGAGGTTCTGCCCCCGTGACCAACACTCCCCCGCCCTCCGCATTCGCCGCGGTCGATCTCGGCGCCACCAGCGGACGGGTGATCGTCGGCCGTGTGGGCTCGGATCGTCTTGACCTCACCGAAGTGCATCGCTTCGGTAATACCCCCGTGCGGCTGCCGGACGGACTGCGCTGGAACGTCCTGGCCCTGTTCCAAGAGATCCTCGACGGCCTGCGCGCATGCGCCCGCTCCGGCGGCGTCGCCTCCATCGGCGTCGACACCTGGGCCGTGGACTACGGCCTCCTCGACGCCGACAACGCCCTCCTCGGCAACCCCTTCCACTACCGCGACTCGCGAACCGAGGGCGCCGCCTCGGGCGTCTGGGCAGAAGTCGCCGCCGAGACGCTCTACAGCATCACGGGCCTCCAGCACCTCCCCTTCAATACGGTCTTCCAGCTCGCGTCCGGCACGGGAGCCGTTCAGAGGGACGCGGCCCGCACCCTGCTGCTCATCCCGGATCTCCTGATCCACTGGCTGACCGGGTCGATGGGTGCCGAGGAGACCAATGCCTCCACCACCGGTCTCTTCGACGCCCGGACCGGCACCTGGTCCAACCACCTCATGAAGCGCCTCTCCCTCGACCCGGGCCTCTTCCCGCCCTTGCGCAGACCCGGAGACGCGGCCGGTACCCTCCTCCCCCACGTAGCCGCCTACACCGGACTTCCCGCGCATACGCCGGTGACTACGGTCGCCTCCCACGACACCGCTTCCGCAGTCGTCGCCGTACCCGCCACCGAACCCGACTTCGCCTACATCTCCTGTGGAACGTGGTCCCTGGCCGGCCTCGAACTCGACGCCCCCGTCCTGAGCGCCGCCTCCCGAGCGGCGAACTTCACCAACGAACGCGGCATCGACGGAACCGTGCGCTACCTGCGCAACATCATGGGGATGTGGCTCCTTGAGGAATGCCGGCGCACCTGGGACAAGGAAGACCTCCCCGCGCACATTCCGACGCTGCTCGCCGAAGCCGCCGAGGCGCAACCGTTCGCCGCGATCCTGGACCCCGACGCCCCGGAGTTCCTCGCCCCCGGCGACATGCCCGCCCGCATCCGGGAGTACTGCGCCCGGACCGGACAACACCTCCCCGCCGGCCAGGGCGCCACCGTCCGCTGCATCCTGGAGAGCCTGGCCCTCGCCCACCACCGCACCCTGCGCCAAGCCGCAGAGCTCGCAGGCCGCGACATCACCCGCATCCACCTCGTCGGCGGCGGATCACGCAACGAGCTGCTCTGCCAGCTCACCGCCGACGCCACCGGCCTGCCAGTCGTCGCCGGCCCCACCGAAGCCACCGCACTTGGCAATATCCTCGTCCAAGCCCGTGCGGCCGGCCTGGTGGGCGACCTCTCCGACATGCGCCGCCTCATCGCCCGCACTCAGCACCTGCGGCACTACGCCCCCCAGGGCAACAGGGCCGCCTGGGACGCAGCCGCCGCCCGAATCGGCTCATCAACGAGGATCCCGTAGCGCTGCGGACGCAGGACCTCGGCGGCAGCCCAGTTTCCCTACACGACGGCCGCAAAGTTCTCGTGGCACCGCTCACAGAAACGGTTCAGCTGGAGCTGCTGTTCGCGTTGCAGCAGCGCGAGCAGCGAACCCAAATGCTCTATCCGCGACCGGTCAGGCTCGCTAGAGGTTGTCCCGTAACTGCTGACCAGAGGTGAGATGATCTTGCCGTGGCTGGTGTGATCACGGCGTCGGAGCCCTCCTGGATAGGCCCGTTCACCGGGCTGCGCCCTCGGCAGTTCAGCAAGTTGATCACCGCGCTTCGGCGTGAGGGCGCCGATCCGGTCCGCAAGGGCCAACCGTGGTCGCTTCCCGACGCGACCACGATCTCCGCGTTCCTGCGCACCCGGGTCTACCGGCCCGAATCCCTGGTCTGGCTCAAGGGTTACCAAGCCCCGATCCGCTGGCGGAAGGCGAACGAGATCACCGGCCTCCACGCCGTTCCCTACGACGTCGAGGTCGAAGTCACGAAGTCGTCCTCCCTTGGCCGATGGGTGCACCAACAGCGCGAGTCCGGGAGGGCCGGAGAGCTCGGCCCTCACCGCGCGGAGCTCCTGGACTCCGGAGGCCGGATGGTCTGGGAGCCCGGTGAGGAAGCCTGGGCGCGTAGTCGCGGGGCTGGCGGTTGGCCCCCTGCCGCGCTGTCGGGTCGGTGGTAGTTGTAGTGGACGTTTCAGACGCCGAGGGCGTCGCGGCGTTGATCTTCGGAGACCCGGCTGCGGGCGTAGAGGAACTCTTCGCCGTCGGCTGACGCCGTGGTGTGGAGGAACGGTCCAACAGACCGAGTTCACCGTGCTGACGGTAGCGGTTGACTCATTTCGACGCGCAGGCACGGGAGATCCCCATCTTGGCCGCCACGTGAGCAGTCGGGCGGTTCTGACAGCGCTGCACGAGCCGCAGTCTCCCCTCGGGGGACAGCGGAGCATTCCGATGAAGCACAGGCGTTCCTAGCGCCAGGGATCGAGGGCAAGCTTGCCCAGGGTCTGGCCCGCTTCGAGTTGCTGCAGCACCGCCGGTCCCTCGGCCAAGGGATGCACGTGAGGGGTGCCGGGTGGGTACACGCCGTCGTCGATAAGGGCCTCGATGTCGACGAGCAACGACTGGTAGAGGGACGGAGCCGCGACCGCCAGTGCACCGATGTGCAGACCCTTGACCTGGACTTGGTGGGTGAATACCAGGTCGTGAGTGGTGAGGGTGGCGTCGCCGGAGGCGGCGCCGAACACGACGATGCGTCCGGTGAAGGGTTTGGTGACGGACAGGCTGGTCTTGAACGTGGCCTGTCCCACTGATTCCAGGACCAGGTCGACACCACCGGTCAGGCGGGTGATCTGCTCGGCCAGATCGGGGCGCCGGCTGTCCAGGACCTCGTCAGCGCCGAGCGCTTCGACGGTGTGATGCTTCTCCGATGAGGCCGTCGCAATCACGCGTGCGCCGTAGTGGCGAGCGAGGCGGACGGCGGCCTGCCCGACACCGCCGGCCGCGGCATGTATAAGGACTACCTCACCCGCCTTGATCTCGCCCAGCGGCTTCAGCGCCGCCAAGGCAGTGGCCCAGTTCAGCACCAGGCCGAGGGCTTCGGCATCGCTCCAGCCGGACGGCACGGGAAGCACGCCCGCGGCCGGCATCGTCATGTACTGCGCGAAGGCACCCGGCCCGGCTCCGACCACGCGGGTGCCGAGCTGCAACGGAATCTCGACGCCCGGGCCGACCCCCACGATCTCACCGGCGGCCTCGAAACCCGCCACGTAGGGCGCCTGCGGGCCTCCTCCGTAGGTGCCGTGGGTCTGCAAGACATCGGCGAAGTTGACCCCGGCGGCGCCGACGCGGATCAGGTACTCGCCGGGCCCAGGGGTGGGGCGGCGGTGATCAGTCGTGAGAGCCAGGTCCTTCGGTCCCCGGCGCGACTGCTGGACCAGTGCTCGTACGGTCAGGCCGACGGTGTTCTGCTGCTTGTTGATCTCCATGGACCGAACGTAGGAGCCTGACACTTATGTCAAGGTCAAGCGGCTGTCAGAGATCAGTACGGCGGGCCTCTCGCAGGTAGGCGTCGAGCGCCGCCTGCTGATCGCTGAGCACGGCGATGCGGGCGGCGAGCCGATCGCGATGGCTCTGCACCTCGTGAAGGAACTCCGCGCACACCACATCGGTGCCGGCATCGGACCCGTCGGTGAGGCCGGGCAGGACTTCCCTGATCAGCCGCACGGGCAGCCCGGACTCCAGCAGTGAGCGGATGACGAGCACCCGGTCGATGGTGGACTGACAGTAGTCACGGAACCCGTTGCTGAAACGGCCAGGGACGATCAAGCCCTCGTCCTCGTAATGCCGCAACGATCGCGCACTCACGCCGCTGATTCTGGCGGCATCGCTGATCTTCATACATGCAGCCAACGTCCAAGGGAGCGGCTATCTTCCGACACTCGCCGCGACGGGTTTCGAACGCCACCCGCGCGACGACTGCCAGGAGCTCGCCCGCGTCGCCCTGCGTCCTGGAGCGCGAGTTCCTCTCCACTACCGCCCGTCCGTACGACAGCGGACAGCGTGCCTACCTCCAACTCGACACCGGCAACACGGCCTCCGCCCCGGACTGATTCCGCCTCATTCGCGGTACGAAATTCAGGACTTGCCCAGGCCAGGGGACACCCCCGATGCCGTCCGGCGTGCACGCACCCGCACCACGGGAGTGCTGACCGCGCCGGTCGGTGCCGGGAGAGCGGGGGCTGGAAGAGGCGAAGCCCCTCCCCAGCAGCCAGCGACCCCGGCCGTGCGTACTTCAGGCCCCACACCTGCGGATCCAGGAGCCGATGTGACCGCCCATCGCGGCGCCGACCTGGCCGGACTGCCAGTGCTCAGACCTGAGGCCCTTTGCGTACGCGCTCTTGTAATCGCCGCACGCTGAGTACTTGTCGGGCGGTTCAGTTGCGACCTCCACTCTCCCGAAGTTTTCACCGACCGCCGCAATGACTGGGTCACCCGGCTGGAACTATCCGTCCTGGCCGCGGAGGCGCTGACCGCGTAGGAACTGCGGATCGCCACTCTGGCGGCGACCGGACTGACCAACAAGCGGATCGCCGAGCGGCTGGTCCTGTCGCACCACGCCATCGGCACGCACCTGTACCAGATCTACCCCCAAGCTGGGCATCACCTCGCGGGCCGCCCTGCGGGGGATCCGGGAGCGGCTGGCCTAGCACGTCGTACGCGGGCCGGCGGCCCTCCCCGGTCAGCTCCTCAGCCGGTGGGGGCCGGGTAGACGCCCAGGATGCGCACCTCGGAGGAGAAGAAGCGCAGTTACTCCAGGGCCAGGGCGACCTGCTGTTCGTCGGGGTGGCCCTCGGCCTCGACGTAATAGCGGCTGGCGTTGAGTCCCGTGCCGATCTGGCAGCTCTCGATCTTGGTGAGGTTCCCCCCGCCGGTGGCGAATCCGCCGAGTGCCTTGTAGGGCGCGCTCGGGATGATGCGCACGCTGTAGAACAGGCTCGTCATGGTCGGCTGACCCGGGTCCGGGGCGGGGGCGGGCCTGCGGGGCAGGACGACGAACCGCGTGGTCTTCTCCAGGTCGTCCTCGACGCCGGCGCGCAGGTCGTCGAGGCCGTGCGGCCCGGCCGCGGCAGGGGGCGCGATTGCCGCGTGCCGCGCGTCGCCCAGCTCGGCCACCTCGCGCGCCGCGCCGGCGGTGTCGTCGCAGACCAGGTCCGCCAGCCGCCTTCCCGCAGCAGCTTGCGGCACTGCCCCAGGGCGTGTACGTGGCTCCGGACACATTCGACCTGGTCCGGGGTGGCGCCGGCGACGCCCATCAGGTCGAAACGGATAGCGAGGAAGTCTCGCCGACGATGAACAGCCCGGGCCCCGGCAGCAGGTGGACCTGGTGGGGGCAGTCATCGGTGCCTGGTGCGCGCGTACTAATGTCGAGATCAGCGAATTGCCCACCTTCCTCCGTTGCGCTCATGAGAGCACTTTGCCTCTTATGAGCGCAACGTCGTCGAGGGAGCCGTAGTTCGTTTCCGGCGGATCCACCAGGAAGGCAAGGCCAGCATGGTTCGGGACGGTCACTCGGTGACGGTCTCTTCTCTCGGCAGGTTGGTGCGACGGCTGCGGCTCGCGCGGGCGCTCACGATCGAGCAGCTCGCGGAGGCGTCCGGGGTATCTGTGCGTGCGATCGGTGACATGGAGCGGGGTCGCAGCACGCGGCCTCGTCGCGGCACCGTCGCGGCGCTGACGCAAGGGCTCCGGCTCGGGGAGGCAGAGGCGGAGGAGTTGCTTGCGGCGGCGCGAGCCGACCGTGCGGAGCAGGAGGCTCCGATGGCTGCCCCGGCCGACCAGCACTTCGCCCTTTTGCCTCGGGGCATTCGCGACTTCGTGGGACGTGACAAGGAGCTGAGGGTGCTCAGCGGCCTCGTCGAAGGGGTTCGGGAGGTAGAGGAAGGGGCCGAGCCGCCGCTGCCTCCGGTCGCGGTGGTCTCAGGGGCGCCCGGAAGCGGCAAGACGACCCTGGCGGTGCACCTTGCCGAGAAATGGCGGGCGCTCTTTCCTGATGGCGCCTTCTTTCTGGACCTGCGCGGCCTTGAGGATCGGCTGCCGACTCCGGAGGAGACGGTCGTCCGGTTGCTGAACGCCTGGGGGGTCGACGAGGCGCAGGTTTCGCGGCTCACCAGTGAGGAGCGGCTCGCGCTATACCAGTCCACGGCAGCCGGCCTGCGGGCGGTGCTGATCCTGGACAACGCCGGCCACGAGTCGCAAGTACGGGCGCTGCTCCCGGCGGAGGGCCAGCTGCTTGTGGTGGTCACCAGCCGTCGGCCGCTGGCCGGGCTGAGCGGGGTGCGCCGGCTGGAACTCGGGATGCTCGCCGAAGCCGAGTCGGCAGCCCTGTTGCGGGCTGTCGTGGCCGACGGCCGAGTGGATGCGGACCCCGTTTCGGCGGCCCGGGTGACCGCGCTCTGCGGTCACCTGCCGCTGGCGCTGCGGGTTGCGGCAAACTGGGCGGCGACCCGCTCCGGGTGGAGCCTCGGACGGCTCGCGGAGCGGCTCACCGACGAGGACCGCCGGGTGGATGCCCTCAGTGCCGGCGACTTGGGGGTCGGCTCGGCGTTTCACCTGTCGTACTCCCGTCTTACCCCGGACACGGCCCGCGTCTTCCGCCTGCTGTCGATGATTCCCGGCGGAGACTTCGACGTCCCGTACGCCGCCGTACTCGCGGAGATGAGTGCAGTGGAAGCGGAGGACACGCTGGAGGAGCTGCTGGAGGCTGGACTCCTGACTACGTCAGTGGGAGACCGCTACCGCTTCCATGACCTGCTTCGCCTGTACGCGCGCGCCCGGCATCGCTACACGGACGGTGAAGATGCCTCGGCAATCGCGGCCGGCCGGCTGCGCGCGTGGCTGCTGGACATGGTCGAGGCTGCCGGACGGGTCGTCTCAGGAGAGGCCGCCGCTGACGAGCAGGGCGGGGCAGGGGCGTCGTCCGGGCATTTCCGTACCAACGCGGAAGCGTTGGAGTGGCTGCGGGTGGAGAGCGACAGTTGGCTTCCGGCCCTGCGCCAGGAGGCAGGACTGCAGCGCCCGCAGAGGGCGGTAGACGTCGCGCTCGCTGTGCGTTCCGTTCCCAGCATCTGGATCTCCTGGGGGCACTGGTCGGAGGTGTTCGCCCTCGGTGCCCGGTCAGCCGAGGCAGTGGACGACTCCGACTCGCGGGCCGCGTGCCTGAGCCTGCTCGCCTGGGTGCGCTGGCAGTGCGACCGGCGGCACGAGGAGGCGGTCATGGCCGCCACCTCGGCGCTCGCTATTGCGACGGCGTGCGGCTCGGTGAGCCGGCAGGCCGAAGCGTACATGTACCTGGGCTGGCTGCGGGATGCCGTGAACGAGGTGGCGCCCGCCGTCGAGGACATCGCGCGTGCCATGGAGCTCTACCTGCGTGCGGGTGACACCCGTCAATACCTCTATGCGGCGAATGTCAATATCACTGTGCTGCGCAAAGCAGGACGCACCAAGGAGGCGGTGGACACCCATCACGCCGTCATGCGGGCACTGTCGGGTATGCCAGGCAGCGGAGAGGATGCGCGCGACCTTCTCACTGCCCGCATATCCCGCTACCACGTCTCCTACGTCTACCTCAACGAGGGCCGGTGGGCTGAGGCGGCGAAGGTCCTGGACGGGATCGGCGAATCCTACGCGGAAAGCGGCTACCTCCTCGCCGCAAGCAAGATCTACCTCTATCTGGGTCACGCTCTGGCTCACCTCGGCCGGAGGAGCGAAGCGGAGCGCGCGTATCGGTCGGTGCTCCGCTTGGGCGATTCCGCTCCGGCCGAGATGCGGGAGGAGGCTTCTTCCGGGCTCTGCGGGCTTTCCACGGGGGCGTTCCCGTCCCGTAGCACCTTCGAGTAGGAAACCGGGTTTACTCAACGGTCCGGTGCGGGCTCGTCCCCACCCTTGAGCAGCCCACCTTCGTCGGCGTTCCGGACAGGCAGTTCCAAACCGCCTGGCTTCCGCCTGGTGACCGCGAGGGCGGCTTGGTTGGCTGGGGTCAGCGGAGGGAGCCGGGCGCAGGACGGTCTGCGGTCAGCTCCTTCCGTGCTCCCCACCCGACTTCACCACTCCGTTTCCCGGAGAGAAGGAGCCACTGCCTTGAGTCTTCTGCTGCCCGAGAGCCTCGTCCACGACGAGGCGGGTCTCGCCTGCTGGGGCTCATGGTGGAGCGATGCGGCCATGCCGGTCTCCGTCGCGACCGCCGACGGCAGGGCCCCGGACGGGGATGTCGTCATACACCGGCTGGGCGCCGTGACCGTCTCCGCAGTTGTGTCGGGCGCGCAGCGCGTAACCCGGGTCCCGGTGCGGAGGTCCGGCTCGGACGAGCCGGACCTCGTGCTCCTGCTCCACCCGCACGGCTCGGCAACGTACCGGCGGCGCGGCGACGACGTCCTGGCCGGGCCGAGTGTGCTCCTGATGCACGACAGCGCGCAGTGGTGCTCGCTGTCCTACGAAGGTCCCTTCACCGCTCTTGTACTGCGGGCACCCGCGCGGGCGGTCGGTCTTTCCGCGGCGCAGTTGGGCTCGGTGGCCGGCACGGCCCTGCCCACGACGGGCGGGACGGCTGCGCTGCTCGCGTCGCTTCTCCCCGCGGTCACCTCTCACGCGGACTGGGCACCCCGTGTCGGCGAACGGCTGGGGGCCGCGCTCGTGGACCTGGTGACGCTCCTCGTACTGGAGCACAGCGCGCCGGATTCGGAGACAGTGCAGGACGGTCCGCGCGGAGAGCTGGTGCGCAGGGTCAGGGCGTACATCGACGGGCACTACCGGGACCCATCGCTCTCCCCGGAGTCCATTGCGAAGGCCCATCACATCTCGCTGCGGTATCTCCACCGGGTCTTCGAGGCGGAAGAGTCGACCGTGGGCCGGCTCATCCAGCGGCGTCGGCTCGAAGAGAGCGCACGTGAATTGGCCAGGCCAGGGAGCCGGTCCGTGACCGTGGCCGCCGTCGCCCAGCTGTGCGGCTTCACCAACGCGGCCCACTTCAGCCGCGCCTTTCGCCAGCTGCACGGATGTTCACCGCTCGAATGGCGGTCGCGCGCCCTCGCTGCGCGCGGGGTGCCGGACGAGGCGGGGCGTTTCCTTGTACGACGGCCGGCCGCCGGGCGCTGAGCGGCAAAACCCCGTACACCGAGCGGCGCTCCGGCCCGCTTCCCCGCTCCTAGCCTCGCACCGGCGCGGCACACGCCGTGCCCAGGCTTCGAGTGAGGAACACCATGCAGTTCGGCATCTTCAGCGTCGGTGACATCACCGCCGACCCCGTCACGGGACGGCCGCCCACCGAGGGGGAACGGCTCAAGGCCATCCTCGCCATCGCGCTCAAGGCGGAGGAGGTGGGTCTCGACGTCTTCGCGCTCGGGGAGCACCACAACCCTCCGTTCGTCCCGTCGTCACCCACCACGGTGCTCGGCTGGATCGCTGCCCGCACCGAGCGCATCGTGCTGTCCACGGCGACGACGCTCATTACGACGAATGACCCGGTGAAGATCGCCGAGGACTACGCGATGCTCCAGCACCTCGCGGAGGGGCGGACCGACCTCGTGCTGGGCCGGGGCAACACCGGCCCGGTGTACCCGTGGTTCGGGAAGGACATCCGGGACGGGATTCCGCTCGCCGTGGAGAACTACGCGCTGTTGCGACGGCTCTGGGACGAGGAGAGCGTGGACTGGGAGGGCCGTTTCCGCACACCGCTGCAGGGATTCACCTCCACTCCGCGCCCGCTCGACGGCGTGCCGCCCTTCGTGTGGCACGGCTCCATCCGCAGTCCCGAGATCGCCGAGCAGGCGGCCTTCTACGGGGACGGCTTCTTCGCCAACAACATTTTCTGGCCGGCGCGTCACTACCAGCGGCTCATCCGCCTCTACCGCAGACGGTTCGCCCACCATGGCCACGGTACGGAGGAGCAGGCGATCGTGGGGCTCGGCGGGCAGGTCTTCATGCGCAAGAAGTCCCAGGACGCCGTGCGGGAGTTCCGGCCCTACTTCGACAACGCGCCTGTCTATGGGCACGGGCCCTCGTTGGAGGAGTTCACCGAGCAGACCCCGCTCACCGTGGGATCGCCGCAGCAGGTCATCGAGCGGACGCTGCGCTTCCGTGAGGACTTCGGCGACTACCAGCGGCAGCTGTTCCTCATGGACCATGCCGGGCTGCCGCTCAAGACGGTCCTCGAACAGCTCGACATCCTGGGCGAGGAGGTGGTTCCGGTGCTGCGCCGTGAGTTCGCGGCTGCCCGGCCCGCCGGGGTTGCTGAGGCCCCCACGCACGCGGCGCGCGCGCGTGACCTGGCGGGAACCGCCCGATGAGCCGCCCCGTGCGGCGCGTCGTGGTCGTGGCGGGCGGGCTCGGCGTCCCCTCGGCGACGGCGCTGCTGGCGTCCCGGCTCGGCGAGGCGACCCGCCACGCCTGCGCGGAGGTCGGGGTCGAGTGCGTCACCGAGGAGGTCTCGTTGCGCCCGCTCGCCCGTGACATCGCCTCCGCCCTCGTCACCGGCTTCCCGCCGCCCGACCTCGAAGAGGCGCTGGACCGCGTACGTGCGAGCGACGCGCTCATTGTGGTGTCGCCGGTCTTCACCGCGTCGTTCTCGGGACTCTTCAAGTCGTTCGTGGACCTGTGGGACCCGGACGGTTTCACCGGACGGCCTGTCCTCGTCGCCGCGACGGGCGGAACGAGTCGGCACTCGCTCGTCCTGGACCACGCCCTTCGGCCTCTCTTCGCTTATCTGCGCGCCGCGGTCGTTCCCACCGGTGTCTTCGCGGCGACTGCCGACTGGGGTACGGGCGCCGAGGACACCGACCCCGCGCTGCCCCGCCGTATCGGGCGCGCGGCGGCCGAACTCGCCACCGCCCTCGCCGCGCGCGGGGCTTCGGTGGTGTCCGGTCACGCCGAGGAGGAAGAGGAGGGCATCCGTGCGTTCGCCGCGCAACTGCACAGCCCCCGCGCGCACTCGGCGGGGTAGGCGCCGGGCGCGGCCGGTGAACCTGCGCCGTCGCACCTGGACGGAGCGGACGTGAACGGCGTCGTGCACGTCCTGACCGCAGAGGTCGTCGGGCCGCATGCTCACCTGGCACGGTTCACCGTTCATCTGCGGCATCTTCCGCACGACCCACTCGCCGTCCACTGCGACTTCCTGTCGCCCGACGGCCGGCCGATGGCGGCCTGGGTCTTCGCACGGGCCCTGCTGGAGGAGGGTGTGCACGGCCTCGCCGGTGAGGGCGACGTACTCGTACGCGCGGCCGGTACCCATACGGAGCTGGTCCTGCGGTCGCCCTCGGGCAGGTGCGTCCTGTACCTCCGTACCGCCGCTGTGCTCACCTACCTCGCTCGCACCAACACCTGGCCGCCGGCGGTCGCGGAGTGCGTCGCGCAAGCGGTCGACGAACTGCTTGCGGGCCTCACGGCGGCCGGCTGACCTCTGTGCCCTCCGCCCCGGGGCGGCAGGTGTGCAGGCAGGGCACAGGAAGCGGACCTTCACAGTCAACCGCCTTTTCACCGGCGGCCATAGGTTCGCCATGTCGAGAGCGGCACCGGTCGGTGTCCGGCTGCTCACACCCCCTCCCGCTCATCTCACCCAAGGAATCACCATGTTCGATCCCAGCTCCGTCCAGGCCGCTCCAAGTCCGGACCTGCTGACACCCGACAACGCGATGATGCTCTTCGTGGACCACCAGCCGCAGATGTTCTTCGGCGCGGCGAGCGCGGACCGTGCAGGCGTCATCAACGCCACGGTCGGGCTTGCCAAGTCCGCACGCGTCTTCGACGTGCCGGTGGTGTTGTCCACGGTGGCCGCCGAGTCCTTCTCCGGTCCGATCCTGCCGCAGCTGCTGAATGTCTTCCCGAAGCACGAGGTCATCGACCGCACCTCGATGAATGCGTGGGAGGACGCCGCGCTCGTCGAGGCGGTCAGGACCACCGGACGCCGCAAGATCATCCTGTCCGGTCTGTGGACCGAGGTCTGCCTCGTCCTTCCCGCTCTGTCCGCGCTGGGCCAGGGTTATGAGGTGTACGTGGTCGCCGATGCCTCCGCGGGCGTCACCGCGGAGTCGCACGAGCACGCCATGCAGCGCATGACGGCTGCGGGCGCCGTGCCCGTCACCTGGCTCCAAGTGCTCCTTGAGCTCCAGCGCGACTGGGCGCGCGGCGAGACCTACGCCGCGACGCTCGATGTGGTGAAGGAGCACGGTGGCGCCTACGGCATGGGCGTCGTCTACGCCCAGTCGATGATCAGCCCGCACGCGGCCGGCTGATCGACTCCCCCGTGGTGCCGGGCACCCCGTGGTGCCCGGCACCTGTCATTCCCATCCCACTTTCCCGAAGGAACCCACAATGTCTTTCCTCACCGTCGGCCATGAGAACAGCACCCCCATCGACCTCTTCTACGAGGACCACGGCAGCGGCCGGCCCGTCGTACTCATTCACGGCTACCCGCTCGACGGCCACTCCTGGGAGAAGCAGCTTCCCGTCCTGCTGGACGCCGGCTATCGCGTCATCACGTACGACCGGCGGGGCTTCGGGCAGTCGTCGCAGCCCACGACCGGCTACGACTACGACACCTTCGCCGACGACCTGCACGCACTGATGGAGCGGCTCGACCTGCGGGACGCGATCCTCGTGGGCTTCTCGATGGGCACGGGCGAGGTCGGCCGCTACCTCGGCAGGTACGGGTCCGGGCGCGTCGCCAAGGCGGTGTTCCTCGCGGGCCTCGAACCCTTCCTGCTGAAGACGGACGACAACCCGGACGGCGTCGACGGCGCCGTCTTCGACGGCATCCTGGACGCCGTGACCCGCGACCGCTACACGTACTTCGAGGACTTCTACCGGGACTTCTACAACCTGGACGAGAATCTCGGCACCCGCATCAGCGAAGCCGTCGTGCGCGCCAACTGGGCGACGGCGGCCGGCTCCTCCGCGTACGCCTCGCGTGCGGCCGTCCCTACGTGGCTCACCGATTTCCGCGACGACATCCCGAAGATCGACGTGCCGGCCCTGATCGTGCACGGCAGCGGTGACCGCATCCTGCCGATCGGCGCAACCGCCGAGCGCTTCCACGCGGCGCTGCCCGCAGCCGAGTACGTCGTGATCGACGGTGCCCCGCACGGTCTGCTGTGGACGCACGCGCAGGAGGTCAACGACGCGCTGCTCACTTTCCTGAAGCGGTAACTCCCTATCTGAGGCTCCCCCCCGGTGCCGGGGCGGTGACGGAACGACGTCCCCCCCCCCCCACCTTCGTGCGTGCGGGACTGGGGCCCACCCGGGCATCCCCGCCTTAAGGCACGTGGGTACAACCAAAGGCACTGGACACAGCGAAACGCCCCGCGTCCGGGAGACCGGACGCGGGGCGGGCGGTGAGGAGATCAGCGGGTCCAGGGGTTTCCTGGAGCGGACGCGTCAGTCGCCGCCTCGGCCGCGAGGAACCACGCCTGCCGTTCGCCCGTGCGGACGATCGATGACACGAGCAGGTCCTCGGTGCCGGGGTCGCCGAGGGCGCCGAGCCGGGCCGCTGCCTCGCGGGCGTCCACGAGGATGTTCTTGTGCGCCTTGAGCAGCCGGTGCAGGAGATCCGGCACGTCCTCGGCCCCGTCGGGGAAGCGGGGCACGGAGGTCAGTTCGGCGGCGTGCCGGGGATCGGCGACGGCGACCCCGCCGAGAGTCTGCACCCGTTCCGCCAGTTCGTCGACGAGTGCCTGCTGTTCGCCGGCGTGCCGGTCGAAGAGGAGGTGCAGCGAGTGGAAGAGACCGCCGCGCACCTGCCAGTGACTCTTCTTGTAGAGGGCGTACAGCATGTGGGTGTCGGCCAGTACGCGGTTGAGGCGCTGGGCCGCGTACCGCCGGGTGTCGGCTGTGAGGCCGAGCGGCACGGGGCGCACCGTCCCGAATTCCTGGAGTACGGCGGGGCGAGAGGTCTGCTGGGTGGTCATGAGGTGTTCCCTGGGGTGGTTGCGGGTGAGGGTGTGCGGTGGAGGAGCAGACGGGTCAGCAGGCCGCTGGCGAGCCCGAGTACGAGGCAGCCGGTGTTCAGCCAGACCGGCCAGGGGGTGGCTTCGAGCCGGGAGTCCAGTGACCAGGCACCGGGGCCGGCCAGGACGAGTGCGGCCGGGACCGCTATGAGGAGCAGGGGGTATTCGTAGCCGTCGTTCTGCACCCATAGGCCGTGCGGGCGCTTGACGGTGAGGGCGACGGTCATGACGCCCATCACGCCGGCACCGGCGAGCGGTGTGAGGGCCCCGGCGGCGAGCAGCAGTCCGGCGCCCACCTGGGTGCCTCCGGCGGCGAGAGCGGTGAGCCGCCCGCCCCGGAATCCGTCATGCCGGAACTCCTCGACGCCGCCCGCGAGGCCCTTGCCACCGAGCCGGAAACTGATCTTCTGCACTCCGTGGCCGGCCACGAGCAGTCCCGTGACGAGCCGGAGCAGCAACAGCGCGCTGTCCACGCGTGTTTCTCCTTGTAGTGAGGTCGGTCAGAGCACATAACAGGGGTCGAAGACCCGCGGCGCCGTGTCCTCGGGTGCGAAGCCGCGTGCCACCCGCCACTGCCGGTGCTGTTCGGAGGCGCCGACCGCCTCGGCGATCCGGTCGGCCTGCCGCGCTCCGATGAGGCCCGGCGGCGGTGTGGCCTGGTAGCCGCCGAAGTGGGCGACGGGACTCCAGGACGGGGTGAGTGGCGGCAGCGCCTCGTCGACGCCTTCGTGTTCGGCCGCCGCGTACACGATCCGGCCGCCCACGACGGTCAGCACGGACTCGATGTGCGGGATGTCGTCCTGGTGGACGGCGAAGTAGTCGTGGCTCAGCAGGGTGAAGTCGGCGTAGCGGCCGACACTGAGGGTGCCCTTGACGTCCGCCTCGCCGGTGATCCGGGCTCCGCCGCTGGTGTACAGCTCCAGGGCACGTTCGCGGCTCAGCAGCCGCTCCGGCGGGTAGAGGCACAGGTCCCCGACCGTACGCCCGGTGACGAGCCAGTGCAGCGCGACCCATGGGTTGTACGAGGAGACTCGCGTCGCGTCGGTCCCGGCTGCCACGGTCAGACCGGCCTCCAGCATCTCGCTGACCGGTGGAGTGCGGGCGGCGGCCTGCGCTCCGTACCGCTCGGCGAAGACCCGGCCCTGGAACGACATCCGGTTCTGCACACCGATGGCCCCGCCCAGGGCGGCGATGCGCTCCAGGCTGCCGGAGGAGACGGTTTCGGCATGGTCGAAGAGCCAGCGGCCCTGTCCGGGGAAGAGCCCGTCGGCGGCGAGCTTCTCGAAGACGGCGAGGTCACGGCGGATCGTCTCGTCGTACGTGGCGTGGAGACGAAACCCCCAGCCGTGTTCGAGGAGCAGCCGCACGGCCTTCTCGAACTCGCTCTCGTAGCCGGGGGCGAGGCCGGGACGCGGTTCTGCGAAGTTCTCGAAGTCGGCGGCGGCCCAGATCAGGTTCTCGCCGGCCCCGTTGAGCCGCAGCCAGGCGTCCCCCTCGTCAGGCTTCACCATTTCCGTCCAGCGGGCCAGATCCGCCAGTTCCTGCCCGGCGGTCTGCGGGAAGAGGTGGTAGGCGATGCGCAGGGACAGCTCTCCGGCCCGGGCGAGGTCGGTGACGGCGGCGTAGTTGTCGGGAAAGTTCTGGAAGCCGCCGGCCGCGTCGACCGCCGAGGTGAGCCCGAAGCGGTTGAGTTCGCGCAGGAAGTGCCGTGTGGACAGGCGCTGCTCCTCGAGGCCGAGGCCGGGGGCGCGGGCGAGCGTCGAATAGAGGACGAGGGCGCTGGGGGCGGCCAGGAGGAGGCCGGTGGGCTCGCCGTCGCGGCCCCGGACGATTTGACCGCCGGCGGGGTCGGGGGTGTCGCGGGTGAGTCCTGCCGCGCGGACGGCGGCCCGGTTGAGCAGCGCGGACTGGTAGAGGTGCAGCACGAAGACGGGTGTGTCGGGGGCGGCCGCGGTCAGTTCGGCGACGGTCGGCATGCGGCGTTCGGCGAACTGGTCGGCGGTCCAGCCGCCCACGACACGGATCCACTGGCCCTTCGGCGTACGCCCGGCCTGTTCACGCAGCATGGCGAGGGCCTGCCGCAGCGACGGCACACCGTCCCAGCGCAGTTCGAGGACGTAGTTGAGTCCGCCGCGGATCACGTGCAGATGGGAATCGTTGAGGCCGGGCACGATACGGCGCCCGAGGGCGTCCACGACGCGGGTGGCGGGACCGGTCACGGCGGCGACGTCGGACTCGTCACCGATCGCGAGGATCATGCCGTCGCCTACGGCGAGGGCCGAAGCGGCGGGCCGGGCCGGGTCACCGGTCCACACCCTGGCGTTACGGACGACGAGGTCGGCGCCGGCCGCCGGGTCGAGGCCCGGCTGCGGCGTGAACCCGCCGACGGGCATGGAGGTGCTACTGGTCATGGAATGAGGCTCCAGGAGGTGGTGAAAGAGGCACGGCGGCGGATCGCGACGCCTGCCCGAATGCGAGGGCTGCGGCCGTTCTCAGAGCGTGCGGCGCACGCCCGCGTGACGTTCGAGGTTGCGCAGCTGCACACTCAGGTCGCCCTCGACGGCGTGGTGCGCCGGGCCGCTGCGGCCCAGAGGCAGCACCTCCTCGCCCCGCATGTCCTCCAGCATCAGCGCGAACGCGGCATAGAGGGCGACGGCCGCGAGAAGCAGACCGAGGGCTCCGGAGAGGACGGTGAGCGCGTGCGCGCCGCTCAGCCCGGCAGCGGCGGCCACGCCGAAGCGGGGCACGGCCACGCACAGCACGAGCCACAGCGCGCGCTTGGCGCGGGCGACGGATGCCATGAGCAGCGCGAAGAGCGTGAAGCACAGGTTGAGCACGCCGAGGACGCGCGGTCCGTGCTCCGGGTGCAGCGCGAGTACGAGGGCATTGGCGAGCCACGTACCGGAGAAGCACGCCATGAGCGTGGCGGCCAGAACGTCGCGGGCCCCGAAGGCGAGTACGGCGACCAGGAGTTGCAGGACGAACGCGGGCAGGATGGTGAAGGCCACGGCCCGGCCGGCGTCCTCGCCGAGTATCCCGAGCTGGTAGGTACCGGCGATGACGGAAGCGATGCCGACGGCGTAGAAACCCAGGGGCATCGGGGAAGCGATGGGCCGCAGGTTGATGCGGGTCATCGCACGCAGATCGGGTTCGAAGCGGCGGGCGGGTGGAGGTGTGGTCATGATGATCACCTGTCGGGAAAGCTGCTGTCCCATCAGGGCAGCACGGCGGGGCGGAACCGGCCGGTGTGGCATGAAGGCCGGTCCCGCCTGGGCAGGGTTCGAAAAACCGCGGGGGTTAGGGCGAAGCGGAGGTCAGCGCGGTGCCAGCGCCGTACGCAGCGTGGCTACGGCGAGAGCGATCGCGGACTCGGCGGCCTGCGTTCCGCGCAGCGCGTTGAGCATGACGAAGTCATGGATCACGCCCTGGTACCGCACGGCGGTCACCGGCACCCCAGCGGCACGCAACTTCGCGGCGTACGCCTCCCCCTCGTCGCGCAGCACGTCCGCCTCCGCGGTGATGACGAGCGCCGGAGGAAGGCCGGTGAGCTGCTCAGTACTGGCGCGCAGCGGGGAGGCGGTGATGCGGGCGCGGTCGCTCTCGTCGGTCGTGTACTGGTCCCAGAACCAGCGCATGCCATCGCGGCGCAGAAAGTAGCCCTCGGCGAACTGCATGTAGGAGGCGGTGTCGAAGGAGGCGTCGGTGACCGGGTAGAACAGCACCTGCTGGCGCAGAGCGAGGCCGCCGCGCTCCTTCGCAATGAGGGTGAGCGCCGCGCTCATGTTGCCGCCCACCGAGTCACCCGCGACGGCGATCCGCTCACTGTCCAGGCCGTGCCGGGCGCCGTCGGTGACGATCCAGCGGGCCACGGCCCAGTTCTGCTCGATCGCGACGGGGTACCGCGCCTCGGGCGAAAGCGCGTACTCGGGAAACACGACGGCCGCGCCGGTTCCGTCGGCGAGTTCACACACGAGCCGGTCATGGGTGTGCGCGTTGCCGAAGACCCAGCCGGCGCCATGGATGTAGAGGACCACTGGGAGCGGCCCCGAGGCCCCGGCAGGCCGGACGATACGTACGCGCACGTCACCGGCATCGGACGGGACGGTCACCCACTCCTCGTCCACCTCAGGCAGTTCCACGGAGCCGGACTGCGCTTCGTCCACCGCGGCACGGCCCTCTGCGGGGGCAAGATCGAAGAGGTACGGGGGCTGCGCCGTCGCCTCGGCGAACGCAGCTGCGGCCGCTTCCAGGACAGGTGAAGGCGGAACGGGAAAGGATTGCATGAATGGTCTTCTTCCAGCACTCAGAGGGATACGTCGGAGCAGAAGGTGCTGCTCCGAAGAGCACGCTAGGCACGACCAACAGCGAGTCCCGCCGCTGCGCGCACCACTCCTTGCTCCGCAGCGCACAGCGCTTCGTCAGCGTCAGCGCCGCTCGAGGGCTTCCGACCCACAAGCCGAGGCAGCAACCGCAGAACGAGCGGGCAGCCGGGGAGCACCCTTCCTCGCCCCACGCCAGAGGACACGCACGCGCCCGCGGTACTCAACGCACCGCATTGACCGCCCTCAGGGACTCGGGATCACTCTCACGCTCCACCGGTGCGCGTCGGCGAGCCTTTCGGTGCTTGGTGAGAGCTGCTCGCTCACTGCGGCCCGCCGGTCGCTGACCTCACTTACCCAATCGTCTCTCTGCTCCCGGTCACCACTTGGGCAACTCGCTGACCTGTGCATTCACGGGCCTGGGTCAGCAATCGGCGAGACAGACACCGAGCCGGAGCCCGACCACACCTGCCACGAACTCGTCGGCGGGCCGCTCGACGGACAGCTGCTCAACGTTACCGACTGGACCGAAGACATGCTCGCCAGCGGCGCCTACCCGATGGCCTCACTCAGCGCGTACGGGCCCGGCGGCCGCGCCTCCTGCGCCCTCGACCACGCCGACGGCTGAAGACACCGTCCGAAGCCACCGGCGGTCTTGCACGCTGACTGTTCGTCTGGAGCGATATCGACTTCGAGTTGCGTGTCGTCACCGTCCAGCGCAACGGGCTGCGAAACCCCCGGATGAAGAACTACTACAACGACTGGGAAGCCATGGCCCGCGACGGCGTCGCACTGCTGCGCATGCAAGCCGCCGCGCCGGTATGCCGTCGTCGTTCTCGTCCAGCTCGACCGCGTCCGGATCGTGCAGCGTGCGCAGGGAAGCCGATCCACCTGCCGCACGTAACCAGCACTCCCCCACGCCCACCACGTAGGGCTGGGGCCTCGGGGGCGGCGCACACCCTTCGGCGAGTCAGGCGTCACCGGTGTCCAGAAGGAACCTATTGATGGACAATTCGGATAGCGGTGGGTTGTGTGTCCGTCGAGCAGAGGGGCCATTATGTCCGGTCCGACCCCCGGATCGCTTACTCGGGTCTTCCTCGTGGACGACCACGAGGTCGTACGGCGGGGGCTGCGCGACCTGGTCGACGACGAGCCTGACATGGAGGTGGTGGGAGAGGCGGCGACGGCGCGGCAGGCGGTGGCCAGGGGCCCTGCGCTGCACCCCGATGTGGCCGTCCTCGATGTGCGCCTGCCCGATGGTGACGGGATCGGGGTGTGCCGGGATCTGCGCTCCGCGATGCCGGGCGTGGCCTGTCTGATGCTCACCTCGTTCGACGACGAGGAGGCTCTGCTCGATGCCATCATGGCGGGTGCGGCGGGGTATGTGCTGAAGCAGATCAACGGTTCCGATCTGGTGTCGGCGATCCGGACGGTTGCGACGGGGCAGTCGATGCTCGATCCGGCCACCACGGCCAGGCTGATGCGTTCGCTGCGTGGGCCCCGGAGCGAGAAGTCGCCGCAGGACGAGCGTCTGGCGGGGCTGTCGGAGCGCGAGCACGCGGTCCTGGACCTGATCGGTGAGGGGCTTACCAACCGGCAGATCGCGCAGCGTCTCTACCTCTCGGAGAAAACGGTCAAGAACCACATTTCACGGCTTCTGGGGAAGCTGGGCGTGGAGCGTCGCGTCCAGGCCGCAGTGATGGCCGCGCACGTGCACGAGATCGACACCGACCCCAGGTAGCCCTCAGTCGGCCGGTTCTTCCAGCGGGACCCACCACGTGAGCGTCGTGCCCCGGTCGGGCGTTGGCCGGGTACGGGCGTCAAGGCCGCCCCCCAGCCGTTTCGCGCGTTCGCTCAGGTTGCCGAGACCGCTGCGTCTGTCCCCGTTCCGCATGCCGACCCCGTCGTCACTGACCGTGACAGTGAGTGTGCCGCTGCGCGCGACGACCGCCACTTCCGCGGCGTGGGCTCCCGCGTGACGCGCCACGTTGGTCAGTCCTTCGGCCACCACCGCGATCACCTCGTCGCCCGTGTTCGCCGGTACCTCGGTGTCGAGCAGTCCTTCCATGCGCAGCGCGGGGGCGAAGCCCAGCGTCGGTGCGGCGGCGTCGACGGCGCCGACGACGCGGCTTCTGAGCTTGGGGGCGGTTCCGGGCTCGGAGTGCTCGCGAAGGCCGAAGATGGTGGAGCGGATGATCTTGATGGTGGTGTCGAGGTCGTCGATGGCCCGGATGACGCGCTCTCTGGCCACCGGGTGTTCGACGAATCGGCGGGCGCTCTGCAGCGTCATGCCGGTGGCGAAGAGGCGCTGGATCGCGAGGTCGTGCAGGTCCCGGGCAATGCGGTCGCGGTCCTCCAGGAGGGTCACCTGTTCGGCGTCCCTGCGCCGGTCGGCGAGTTCGAGGGCCAGGGCGGCGGATCCGGTGAAGGCGGGTAGCGCGGCTGTCTCGGTGCTGGTGAATTCGGTTCGCCCTCTCCGCCGCAGGAGGACGAGTACGCCGCTCAGCCGGTCCTTCGTACCCACTGTCGCGGCGACCGCCGGGCCGAAGCCTTGCCAGCGTTCGGTCTGAGCCGTGATCCGCCCGTCCCTTTCGATGTCCGCGAGGATGACGAGCCCTCCCGCGGCGAGTGCCGCGGCTGCCAAGGTCCCGTCGATGCTGGGCAGTACCACGCCGCGGTGCCGGGCTGCGCCCATCCCGCTCGCCATCGACCCCCGCAGTGAACCGTCCGGCCCGACCAGGTAGTACACGCCCATATCGGCGTCGGCGATGTCCACGGCCCGGTCGAGCATGCCGTCGAGGACCTCTTGCTCCCTGGATCCGGAAAGCAGCGCGCCGGTGAAGTCGGCACCGGCGGCGAGCCAGAGTTGGCGCAGGCGCGCCTCCTCGTAGAGCCGGGCGTTCTCGATCGCGATGCCGGCGGCGACGGCCAGTGTCGTCACCACGGCTTCGTCTTCGTCGTCAAAACTGCCCCGGCCGCGTTTCTCGGTCAGGTAGAGGTTGCCGAACACCTCGTCGCGGACCCGGATCGGTACGCCGAGGAACGAGTGCATCGGAGGGTGATGGGGTGGAAATCCGTACGAGGCGGGGTGGTCGGCCAGCTCGTCCAGGCGCAGCGGTTCGGGGTGCCGGATGAGCTCCCCCAGGATGCCGTGGCCTGAGGGCAGCGCGCCGATCCTCTCGTGGAGTTCTTCGTCGATGCCGGTGGTGAGAAATCGGGAGAGTCGCTGGTCGTCACCGATGACGCCCAGTGCGCCGTACCGTGCGTCGACCAGCGTTACGGCGGACTCGATGATGGTGCTCAGGACCTGGGAGAGGTTGAGGTCCTGGCCGACGGACATGACGGCCTTCAGCAGCTCGCCGAGCCTTTCCCTGGTGCTCCGGGCCTCGTCCAGTCGTGCCTGCAGTTCCTCGAGGAGTTCGTCGAGTCCTAGGTGTGGAGCGCGTGCTCCACCGCTTCGGGTCTCCTCCGGGCCCATCGGCGCCTCCGGCTGCAGGGGACTCGGCGTGTGCCGGTCCGATCCCCGTTTCACGGTAGCTCCGATGAGTTGCGCCTTCTCGTCGGGGCGGGCCGGTGGGGCCGCCGAGAGCTGTGAGCGGGTTATCGGGTCGGGACGGTGATGATTGGGCAGTGGGCGCGGTGCAGGAGGCCGTGGACGACGGAGCCGACGCGCATGCCCGTGTAGCCGCCTCGGCCGCGGCGGCCGACGACCAGGCCCAGGGCGTGTTCGCCTGCCTCCGCCAGGGTTTCGACGGGTGAGCCGACGCGGACCTCGTGGCTCAGGCGGAGGTCTGGGTACTCCACCGTCCAGCCTGCGGTGATCTCCGAGAGCTGCCTGCGCTCGGACTCAAACATGGTGTCGCTCGAGCGGAGGGAGAAGACGGGTGGCTGCCAGACCGCGATGGCGCGCAGCTCAGCCTGCCTGAGGGCCGCCTCTTCGAAGGCGAAGGCGAGGGCTGAAAGGGAGGGCTCGCTGCCGTCGACGCCCACGACCAGGTAGGGCCGTTCCTGCGTGCTGTGCTCGGACTCGCCCACCACGGCGACCGGGCAGTGGGCCTGTGCGGTGACGGGGAGCACAAGGGCGCCCGCGCTGAGGTATTCCTCGGTGCGGCTGAGGTGCCGGGAGCCAAGTACGATCATGGCTGCGTTCTGCGACAGACGAGCCATGACCTGCGCCGGGAAGCCGTCGATCACCGACGTGGCGATCTCCGCGTCCGGCCGCCGCTCCCGGGCCCAGCCCGCCGCCGCGCTCACGGCGTCCTTGCTCTCCATGATTCGGGCCATGTGCCGGGGGGTGTCGTCAACGTGGTGGGTGTCGTGCTGCGGGGGCACGGCTACCACCAGCCGCAGGCCCAGATGGCGTCGGTGGGCCTCGTCGGCCGCCCAGGCGACAGTAAGACGCCAGTTTCTCGACGGGTCGATGCCGACGGCGATCTCGCGGTGTTCGGTCGTGCTGCTCATGATCCGCTCCTGTCCCGGTGACGGGCCTGCCACAGCCGCGCGGCTTCGCTCTCCCTCCACCGTGACCCCCAGGGGGCGGTGCTCCAAGGGCCTCCCAGGGACGAGACGGGGGCCGAAAGTCCCAACGCCCTTCGGCTGCCGAGCCCGACCGGCCCGGAGGGTGGACCGTAAGGCCCTCGCCGCGAGCCCGGGATTCGGGGACCGTGGAGATACGGGTATCCGTGCTCTCCTCCACGCACAGGCCGGCCACGGCTCCGCGGCCGGCGGACAGGACAAGCCGTGACCGCCAACGCCCTCACCCGGACCCTTGTGACGTCGCTGGTCGAGGACGCGACCCGCGCCCCGTCCATGCACAACGCGCAGCCATGGAAATTCCTCCACCGGTCGGCCACAGACACGGTCGAGCTCTACGGTGACCAGGCACGCGAGATGCCGCACGCCGATCCGGTCCGCCGCGCCCTGCACCTGGGCTGCGGCGCGGCCCTGTTCGGCCTGCGCGTGGCCGCCGCGCACCGGGGCCTGCGCGCGGAGGTGACATTGCTGCCCGCTTCCGGCGACGCCTGGCACCTGGCTGACGTACGCCTCAGCCGCAGGGAATCCGATGACGCCGCAGACACCGAGGCGGCCACGCTCCACTCGGCTCTCCGTGAGAGGCACACCAGCCGTTTCCCCTTCACGGAGGAGCGGGTTCCGGCCGAGGTCATGGCGAGGCTGAGCACTGCCGCGGCCCGTGAGGGCTGCCGGCTGGACGTGCCCGGGGACTGGTTCGCCGACGTCCTCATGGAGCTCGTACGCGACTCCGAGCGCCTGGAGGCCGCCGACCCCCGGATGCGTGCCGAGGTCGCCGCGTGGACGCGCACAGCGGCAGAGTGGGGCGGGGACGCGGCGGCGGAGGGGATACCCGCATACGCCTTCGGCCCCCGACAGTACGACGTGACCTCGCCGGTGCGCGACTTCGAGCCTCCGCACCCAGGACCTTCCCGTACCTCGGCCCGCTTCGAGAAGCGTCCCCAGATGGCCCTGCTCGGCACGAGCAACGACACACCGCGTGACTGGCTTGTCGCTGGGCAGGCCCTGCACCGGGTACTGCTCCAAGCCACAGCGGACGGCCTGTCCACGTCGCTCATGTCCCAGCCGCTGGAGTGGCCGGAGCTGCGGGCGCTGTCGCGCGACCCCCGGTCCGCGTCGGGCTTCGTCCACATGCTGCTGCGCCTGGGGTACGGGCCGCGTGGGCGGGCGACTCCGCGACGGCCGGTCTCCGACGTCCTCGTCTTCGTCTGATCAGCCCGAGATCGCCCCTGCGGCGCCCGACGGCCCCCCGACGCCGGGGGACGCGTACACCGCTCACAGCCGGAACCAGCGCTCCTCCCCCGGCGTGACGCAGATCCTTCGGCCGTCCGGCAGCAGGACGGGGACCGGCCCCCGGGGGGATTCGGGCACGCGGACGGCTAGCCGCCCGGGCAGCACGCGGACCCGGACCCCCTGGTGGCCCCGGAAGCAGATCGTGAAGGAGAAACGGGGTATTTGTGCAAGGGGAACGGGCTTGACCCGTAGCCCCTCGGGCCCGGCCTCCAGGCCAGTGATGCCGCGCTCGACCAAATCGACCGTTCCTGCCATAGCTCCGAGGTGGATGCCCTCGCCTGTCGTGCCGCCCTGCAGGTCGGCCACGTCCCCCAGGAGAGCGTCCCTGCAGTAGCGCCAGGCGTCCGCGCCCATGTCCCGCGCGCTCAGCCAGCCGTGGACGAGGCTGCTGAGCGTCGAACCGTGGCTGGTGCGGTGCAGACAGTACGCCTCTGTCGCGCGCCAGGTGCTGGCGTCCAGGCGATAGCCGAGCCGGGCGAACAGTTCATTCAGCTCCCGGGGCCGGAAGAGGTAGCCGAGCATGAGGGTGTCGGCCTGTTTGGTGGCTTGGTAGCGGTTCACGGTGTCGCCCTCGGCCTCCAGGATGCGGTCGAGGCGGCGGATGTCGCCGTAGCGGGCCCGGTAACCCTCCCAGTCCAGTTCCTCCAGATCTCCGTAGCCCTCGAACTGGTCGATCACCCCGTGGTGGAACGGGATGTGCAGGCGGCGCGACACCTCGTCCCACCGCGCCAGCTCCTCGGTGTCGAGAGACAGATCCTGTGCCAGTTCCGCACGTCGTGCGGCAGGCAGTTCGTCCAACAGGGCGAGACCGCGGGTGAGGACCCAGGCCGCGGTGGCGTTCGTGTACGCGTTGTCGTCGATGCCCGGTCCGCCCGCGCCGGGATAGGCGTCGTGGTATTCGTCGGGCCCGACCACGCCGCGGATTCGGTACCTGCGCAGATCCGCGTCGTACCGGGCGGCCCACGCCCAGTACCGGGCCACCTCAAGGATGATCTCGGCACCCGCCGAGTGGAGGAAGGCGCGGTCGCCGGTGGTCTGCGCGTACCGCCAGACGTCGTAGGCAACGGCCGACCCCACGTGCCGCTGGAGCCGTGAGTGGTCGGGCAGCCATCGCCCTGAGCGCGGATTGAGGTGCAGCTCCTGGGTCTCCTCCTGCCCCGAACCGGCGCTCTGCCACGGGTAGAGGGCGCCCGGGGCCCCGAGGTCGCGGGCCGTCGCGCGCGCGGCGGGGAGCCGGCGGTGGCGGTACATGAGCAGGGCCCTCGCCACTTCGGGGAAGTGCAGGTTCAGATAGGGCAGGACGAACAGCTCGTCCCAGAAGACGTGCCCGCGGTACGCCTCTCCGTGCAGCCCCCTGGCGGGGACGCCGGCGTCGAGGTCCGCGGTGTGCGGGGACAGCGTCTGCAGTACGTGGAACACGTGCAGGCGCAGGATGCGGCCGGCGGCGCCGGGTACGTGCAGCTCGCCCTGCTCCCACAGGCGCCGCCAAGCCGCCGCGTGCGCGGCCAGGAAACGGGGAAAGGCGGACGCGCGGGCGACAGCGGCGCACGCCTCCGCGCGAGGGTCGCCGGCCGGGCGGTCGGCCGAGGTACGCAGCGCCAGGGTCTTCACGACGCTCACCGTGTGGCGCGGGGCGACAGGCAGGCGGAACGCCTGGACGGACGCCGTGGGTGTGGCCGTCTGCGCGGCGGGAACCGGAGGTGTGGTAACCGTGCGGACGGCCAGCACCAGGCGGGTGCCGTCGTCCCCTGCGCGGCAGGTCAGCCAAGCGGTGCCGCCGGATTCGAAACCGCTTAGGTGGCCATTGAGATGGCGGCCCTCCAGGTTCCGGTACCGCTGGACTCCGGCATTGGTGACGGCTCCGTCAATGACGGCCTTTACCTCCACGACGCCGCTCCACCCGTAGGCACGGAACGTGCTGCGCTGGGCGGCCAGGTGCGGATCGCCCATGTGCACGATCCGCGTGTGGACAACGCGCAGTCCTCGTCCCCGCGCGTCCCGGAAGAGCATCTGCCGAGTGAGCGTCCCGGAGCGTAGATCCAGCCGCACGTGGTGGTGGCGCAGGTCCGCGGAGTCGGGCGTCAACCAAGGGCCGGGCGGTCCGTCGTCCGGGAGGCAGCGGTAGCGCAGCAGCGTCCAGTTGGGCAGGTTGACCATGTCCTCGTTCGTCACCCTGCGGCCCGCCACGGTCGAGGTGCGCCGGTCGTAGCAGCCGGCGAGATAGGTGCCCGGGTAGTGGACGGCGCCCGCAGGACACTCGGGGGCGGAGCCCCTGGTGGCGAATCTGCCGTTGCCGAGTGCGCACAGCGACTCGACCAGCCGTTCCCGTTCCGGTTCGTAGCGGTCGTATATCCACGTCCACCCGGTGCTCATGCTTGTTCGCCCCGGATTTCCCGCACCATGGCCAGAAGGTCCGGGACGACCACGTCGGTGCCCTCCTGTCGCAGGGCGCGTGCGCCGTGCGCATCGGAGCTGCGGTCCACGCCGACGACGCGACCGAAGCCTCCATGCCGCCCCGCCGCTACGTCGGCCAGTGCGTCCTCCACCGTGGCGGTGTCGTGAGGGGGTCCGAGCCGGCCGACCGCGTTGAGGGAGAGCGCGGGGTCCGGCTTTACGGGCGGCAGGGGTCGGACTGTGTCCTCGCCCTTGACGACGACGGCGTGAAGCCGGTCCAGTCCGGTGTCCGCGAGCAGGATCCGGGCATGCGGAGGCGCCCCAGCGGGAGCACGGTGGATCCCGCGCTCAGGGGGCGCTGTCAGCGCTTCCTCGGCCCCTGCGTGGGCGGCGGGGTGGGCGTCGAGCGACTTCCACGCGGCCGCGTGTACGAAGGCGGAGTCGCCCGGGGCACCGTCGGTGTCGAGCATCACTGTGCGCTGTGTCCGTGACGGCCCGCAGCCGGCGTTCACGCGGCGGCCGGTGGGCCGGGCACCTGCACGGCTGTGTGCTGCGGCGCGCCGAGCACGACCTTGATGGCACCCGTGTCGGCCGCACGGCCGAACACGTCGTACGCCTCCTCCATCTCCCCGAGTGCGAAGCGGTGGGTGACCAGCTCCGACGTCTCCAGGCGGCCGGCCGCCAGCATGCGCAGCAGCATGGGCGTGGACGCGGTGTCCACCAGGCCTGTGGTAAGCGTGACGTCCTTGATCCACAGCTCTTCGAGGTGGAGTGTTGCGGGCTTGCCATGTACCCCGATGTTGGCGACGTGGCCTCCTGGCCGGACCATGCGGGTGCAGCTCTCGAACGCCTCGGGCACGCCCACCGCCTCCATAACCACATCGGCGCCCAGGCCGTCCGTCAGGTCGGCGACGAGCTGTTCCGGCTCCTCGTCGGCGCCCACGGTGGCGTCGGCACCCAGCGCCCGTGCCGCAGCCAGCCGCGAGGCGGCGAAGTCGACGGCGACGATCCGGCCAGGGCTGTACAGACGTGCCGTGGTGATCGCGGCGAGGCCGATCGGGCCGGCGCCCACAACGACGACCGTATCGGCGGGCCGCACGTGGCCGTTGAGGACGCCCACCTCGTAGGACGTGGGGAAGATGTCGGCGAGCAGGACGGCGTCCGCGCTGTCCACGGCGCTGGGGAGCGGGTGGAGGGACAGGTCGGCGTACGGGACCCGGACGTACTCCGCTTGTGTCCCGTCGATGGTGTGCCCGAGGATCCAGCCGCCTCCGCCCAGGCACTGCCCGTAGCGGCCCTCCCGGCAGTACCGACAGCGGCCGCAGGCCGTGATGCATGAGATGAGAACCCGGTCTCCGGGCCGCACGGTACGAACGTCCCGTCCGGCCTCGACAACGGTGCCGACCGCTTCGTGGCCCAGGACCCGGCCCGGTGTGACCTCGGCGACGTCGCCCTTGAGTATGTGCAGGTCGGTTCCGCAGATGGTGACGAGGTCGACCCGCACCACGACGTCGCCCTGGTCCACGATGTCCGGGTCGGGTACGTCCTGCCAGGCGATGCCGCCCGATCCCTGAAAGACAGCGGCCCTCATGCTGTCCACCTTCCTCCTGCACGGCTTACGGGTTGCCCCTCTTCCAGGTTCGGCCGTCGCCCTCTGCGGCGCATGGGCCGGTCGGCCCTGGCCGAGGGCCGCTCGGACCCTGTCGGGGCTCCGCACTTCTGCGGCTGCGGCGGCGCCGGGCGCGTCGCAACTCGTCGGTGCCCCAGACCAGGAACGGGAAGGCCGCCAGCAGGAGCACCACGTCGGGCGGAAGGGCGGCGGTGCCGAAGAGGTGCTGGAGCGGAGGCGCGTAGACGAGCGCGGCCGTGAACGCGAGTTCGAAGGCGATTCCGGCGAGCAGGAGCGGGTTCGAGAGGACGCCGATCGCGCGAAGTGGCGCGTGGTCGGTCCGGGCGGCGAAGGCAGTACCGACCTGGCAGGCGACGATGCCGGCGAAGGTGGCCGTGGTGGCCGTGACGTAGGCGTGGTGCAGTGCGCTTCCCGGGCCAGTGGGGTCACCTGGCTGCCAGCCGGCGCGCCACAGGACGTAGAAGAAGCCCACCAGGACGAGAACGGCCGATACCGAACCGAGACAGCCCCAGCTGCGCACGAGCATGTCCCGGGAGATCACTCTTTGATCCCGTGGTCTCGGCGGGCGTGCCATGACACCGGGTTCGGAGCGCTCCCGGCCGAGAGCGAGCGCGGGAAAGGTGTCGGTGCCGAGGTCGATGGCGAGGATCTGGAGGACGGTCAGCGGCAGCGGCACAGCACCGGCGGTCAGTGCGAACAGGAGGAAGGGGACGATCTCCGGGGTGGCATGGGTGAAGATGTAGATGATGAACTTGCGGACGTTGTCGTAGACGCGGCGCCCGGCCTCGACGGCGGCCACGATGGTGGTGAAGTCGTCGTCCGTGAGCACCATGGCGGCGGCTTCGCGTGCGACATCGGTGCCGGAGCGCCCCATGGCGATGCCTATGTGGGCTCGGTGCAGGGCGGGGGCGTCGTTGACCCCGTCACCGGTCATGGCGACGATCTTCCCGTGTGCTCGCAGCGCGTCCGCGACCTTGAGCTTCGCCTCCGGTGAGGAACGGGCGAAGACGACTTCGCAGCCGGCGTTCAGTACCCGGTCCAGTTCCTCGTCCGTGAGGGACTCGGATGCGTCGATCACCTTCAGCTCGGGTACGCCGATGCCCACTTCGCGTGCGACCGCAGCGGCGGTGGCCCCGTTGTCGCCCGTCACCACGTGGACCATGACCCCGGCTTCGTGGCAGCGGCCGACGGCGGCCCTCACCTCGGGGCGCGGCGGGTCGTACAGGGCCACCAGGCCGAGCAGGGTGAGTCCTGCCTCGGCGTCCCGGCGTTCGGCGGGCGGCTCCGCCCCGGGGGCGATCTCGCGTACGGCCACCGCGAGGACGCGCATCCCGTTCTCGGCGAACCGTCGTGCGGCGGCACTTGCCTCCTGGACGGGTGAGCCGGGGCGGAGGCGGTCGATGACGGCTTCCGGTGCCCCCTTGACGATGATCCGTGCGGCGTGCGAGGTGTCCTCGGTCTGCACCACCGACATCAGCCGCAGCCGCGGGTCGAAGCGGAAATGAGCGCGCCGTCGCGCGTCCCGCGTGTCCGGGTCGACCGGAGTGTGATGGTCCATGGCGCCCAGGAGCAGCGCGGCTTCCATGGAATCACCGTGCAGCTCACCGCCGGCTTCACGCGTGACCGTCGTACACAGGGCTGCCGCCCGCACCAGTTCCCGCTCCCAGGGCCCGCCCTCCTCGCCATGGGCAGTCGTCCAGAACGCTCGCAACGCCATATGGTTCCGTGTCAGCGTGCCGGTCTTGTCCGTACAGATGACACTCGTCGAGCCGAGTGTCTCCACGGCGCTCAGCGGTTTGACCAGGGCCCCCCGGCGGGCCAGCGCCCGGACGCCGACCGCGAGGGAGAGGGTGATGATCGGCAGCAGACCCTCGGGGACGTTGGCGACGAGGAGCCCGATGGCGAACATCAACGAGTCGGTCACGGGAAGGCCGACGGCCACACCAACGGCGAGGAACGCCGCACCCATGCCCGTCGCCACGCCCGCGATGAGCCAGGCGGCCTTCCTCACCTGCCGCTCGAGCGGGCTCGACTCGCGGCGGGTGCGCTGGCTGAGGGCGGCGATGCGCCCCAGTTCGGTGCTGCCCCCGGTGGCGAAGACGATCGCCGTGGCCTGGCCTTCGACGCACGTGGTGCCGCTGAAGACCAGATTCGGTTCCTCGCTGAGCGGGGCTCCGAGGACGGCCTCGGCCGCCATCCGTTCGGCCGGCACGGATTCTCCGGTCAGCATCGACAGGTCGACTTCGACTCCTCCGTCGATGACTCGCGCGTCGGCGGGGACCTTATCGCCCTCTTCCAGGACGATCACGTCACCCGGTACAAGGTCGCGGGCCTCGACGGTGACGGGGTGGCCGTCCCGTACGGCGAGGGCGCGTTCGGGGAGGTAATGGGCGAGGGTCTCTACCGCGCGCTCGGCCTGGCGCTCCTGGAGGAGGGCGAAGGCCGCGTTGACCGCGATGACCGAGATGATCGCCCAGCCCAGGACCGCGATGTCCGCGACGAAGGCGAGTGCGGCGGCGGCCCACAGCAGCAGTGCCAAGGGGTGGGCCAGCTGTCCTGTCAGTTCTCGCACGAAGGAGGAGTGCTGTCGGCTGCGTACCTCGTTGGGTCCGTGTACGGCGAGACGGCGGGCTGCCTCCCGGGCCGATAGTCCCTCGGGCCCGGTGGCCAGTTCGCGGCGCAATCGGGGCAGCGGCTCCCTGGGATCGAGCGCCGCCCGGGGGCCGGTGCTGGTGGGCCCCGGGACGGTGTGCCTGGTGAAGTGGGCGTTCATCGTCGTCACCCGCTCGTGCGGGTGGTCAGTCCGGGGCGGCGGAGCATGGACGAGCCGGGTTCGCCGTCATGCCGCCTTTCATGTCCTCCCCGTGCCGCCACGCCTGACGGGCACACTCTGGCCGGCCTTCGGCGCCTTACCGGGCACAGGGGCCCGGACGGTCAGAAGACCGTCCGTGTACGTGGCGTCGATGCTGTCGGCCGGAACCGCCTGAGGAAGGCGCACGGTACGGCGGAAGGACCCGTACCGGAACTCCGAGTGCTCCTTGTCCTGGTCCGTCTCGTCGTGCTCCGCGCTCACGGTGACGAGGTTGTCGTCGACGGTGACACGGATGTCCTCCGGGTCCATCCCGGGCAGCTCGGCGCGCAGCACGTACATGCCGTCCTGCTGCGCGACCTCGACCGGGATGGAGTGGGGTGCTCCGCCCGGACGCCAGCCGGGCAGCCCCGGGAAGCCTCGCGCGAACCAGTCGTCGAAGTCCGGGGCGAGCCAGTGTTTGCTGTGTCCTGCCTTGCGTTCGGCCATGGCACTGTCCCTCGTTGCGGCCGGAGGCTCCCGGCACACGCTTCGGGCGCGGGACCGGGCGGTTCCGTACCCCGTTCCTCCAGCTTCACACCGCCCCCTGACAGGGGCGGCGGCCGTGCAGGGTGCATGGAAGGGCCGGAAGACCCCATTCGCGAGGGACCGGCCAGCCCCGGAACGAGGTCAGGTGGGAGCCGATCGGTCTCGCGCCGCAGAGGAGGCCCGCAGCCGGCTGTCTTCGCCTTCCGGACCACGTGACAGCGGCGGTACGGTGACGACCGGGCACTCCGCGTGGCGCAGGAGGCCGTGGACCACTGGGTCGAGCGGGGCAGCGACAGGACGGTCGCCGGGGGCGCGTCCGACGACCAGCGCGAGGGCCGAGTGGGAGACGAGGACGAGCTGTTCAACCGGAGGACCGTGCAAAACTTCCATGACGACGTCCAGTTCCGGGTGGCGTCCGGTCCATGTTCTCACGTACTCGGCAAGCATCCGCCAGCCCGTGTCAGGGCCGTCGTCGCCGCGAGGTGAGGCCGAGGGCGGCAGGACGCGGACGGCCCTGAGCCGGGCCCGGCGGAGCACCGCCTCCCGCGTACCGAAGGCCATGGCGGCCCGGCTTGCGGGGGTGTCGTCCACCGCGACGGCGAGCGTGCGCGGATGTACCTGCATGTGCTCCAGGGCTCGAACGACAACGACGGGGCAGTCCGCGAGCGCCGCCAGCAACGGCGCGACCGAGCTCTCGCCAAGGACCTCGGTGGGCCCATGCGGCGGGCGGTGCGCGCCGACCACGACGAGTGCCGCGTGCTCCGACCGTTCGCACAGCACGGGGACCGGCGGTCCGTCGATCAGTTCGGTCGCTGGTGACAGGTCGGGGTGAAGTTCGCGTACGACGTTCTCGGCGTTGGCGAGAGCCGACGCGGCACGGGCGCGCAGGGCACTGTGCCTGGAAAAGTCGCCGCGCGCGAGATGACGGCCGCCCTGTACCGCCGCCACCAAACGGATCCGGACGCCCCTGCGGGAGGCTTCGTCGGCGGCCCAGAACAGGGCCGGCACGGACGGCCGTAGGGGATCGACGCCCACCACGACGGCGTTCATGACCAGTTCCCTGATCCGGAATGCACTGCGCTGCCCAGGCCGGCGTGCTCTGCCACCGCCGTCCATGTGCGGCAGGCACGAGCCGGTCCGGGCCGAGCGGACATCGTGCTGCTCATGGCTCCTCCTCGACGGCGCCGACCTGCCTGGCAACTCCGGTGAACGACAGCTCCCACGCTCGCATTCCCGTACACCCGTGGGGATGGGCCGTTCGGGCCCGATCGATACCTGCCCGGCCCTGCTGAACCCCGCAGGGGAAAAGGCACGCTGAGGTTGTGGCCCCACACGAGGAGGTGCGTCATGACAGCACAAGTCATCGCCGGACTGGACGGCTCCGATGAAAGCCTCGCAGCCGTGGAATGGGCGGCGGAAGAGGCCCGGGCGCGGCAGGTACCGCTCGCTCTGCTGCACGTCCAAGAACTGCCCGCCAACCCGGAGGTACCTCTGGCGCAGGTCAGCGAGGCGGCCCAGCGTGCCGAGGAACTGCTCCGGGAGACGGCGGAGCGCCTGCGCGCCGAGCATGCCGGGCTGGACGTGTCCGCCTCGCAGACCACGGGCCGGGCGGCCGAGGAGTTGACGGCCGCGGCGAACACGGCCGACGTCACCGTCCTGGGGTCGCGGGGACTCGGCAGGGCGTCCGGCTTCCTCGCGGGCTCTGTCTCGCTCGCCATCGTCGGCGCCGCGCTGAACCCGGTCGTGCTGGTGCGGGCTCACGACGAACGGAAGGCGCCTCAGGGCGGCCTTCTAGTCGGCATCGACGTCGACCACGCGTCCGATGCGCTGCTCGCCTTCTCCTTCGCCGAAGCCGCCCGCCGCAAGATCTCCCTCCGGTTCGTGTACAGCTGGACCCTGCCGGCCTCGTACGGCTACGCCGCACTCATGGATCCGGCCCTCGGCATCGACCAGAGCGAACACCTCACCAGCACGATGCTGGACTTGATCGAGCCGTGGCGCCGGCAGTACCCGGAGGTGGAGGTCACCGCGAAAGCGGTCGTGGGGTCACCCGCTCTCCAGATGGTGGAGGCGTCCCGCGAGGCCGAACTGGTGGTCGTAGGTCGTCGCACCCGGCGGCTGCCGCTGGGCCCGCACCTCGGGCATGTCGCCCACGCCGTCATACACCACAGCCCCGCGCCGGTCGCGGTCGTGCCCCTCGCCTGAGACACGGGGTGCCTGAGCCGGCCCGAGCCTGGGGCGTACCTGAGCCCCCCGGACGCCGCGTGCGTCCGGGGGGCTCAGCGTGCCGACGTTGCGGGCAACGTCGGCCCTCAGCCGTTGCCGGCGTCCGGTTCGGACGCGGTGCCGGGGGCGCCGGGGACCAGGATGCGGCGGCCGGTGAGCCGTTTCGGGACGAGAGCCACCACTGTCGTACGTCCGTCCCCGGCCCAGGGTTCGGAGTCCCAGGTGCTTCGCAGGTGTTCGGACTCCGGACCGGCTGGAAGCGTACGGGTCGGGCCGACCGCCAAGACGCTCCAGCCCTGACTGAACGCCTCGTCCAGCCGGTCCAGCTCGAAGGCGACGTCGCCGCCAGCCGATGACGCCTGTGCAAGGCTCGACTCGGCGGCGGTCATGAAGACGATCCGCCCGCCTGTGACGTGGTAGTTCACGGGGAAGACCACAGGGCCCTCCGCTCCCGCCATCGCGATACGACCGACACCGTGGCCGTCGAGCAGCCTCCAGCACTCCGCTGCGTCGAGTTTCTCCATCCGCGGGTGGTGGCCTGCGGCGGCCCCGCCCTGCGGCAGATCCGCGTTGAATCCGGCAAGGTCTCGCACGGTCGTCTCCAGCGCGTCCGCGAGCCGGACGAGGAAGGCCGGTCCCGGAGCGGGCACCTGGTCCTCCACATAGGCGAGGTAGCTGGGCGTGGAGCCCGCCCGGTCCGCCACTTCCTCAAGGGACAGGCCGAGCTGGGCGCGCCTGGCTGCCGCGCGACGCCCCAGGTCTCCCGCGCCGTGCGCATCACGGGTTCCGCTCATCACGAGTCTCCTTCCATCTCCGCCTCCGGGGTACGGCGCGGAACGACGGCGACAGGGCACGAGGCGTGGTGCAGCGAGCGGTGGGCCACTCGGCCCAGCTCCAGCCCGATGAGTCCTTCCCTGCGTCGTGCTCCGACGACGAGCAGGTCCGCAGCCGCCGACCGTTCCGTCAGCACCCGATGGGGCAGGCCCTCGACCGTGCTCCTGCTCAGCTGGACCCCGGGGTAGGCGCGGGCCATGGGCTCAAGCGTCGGGTCGAGCAGTTCGGCGGCCCTCGTCTCGTAGCAGCCCGCCCCGCCGCCCGACATAAGCGGGTGCGCGGCAGGTTCATGGGCCGGCCGGCTCCAAACGCAGACGGCATCGAGTTCTGCTTCCCTCACAGCGGCTTCGCGGAACGCGAAGTGGAGGGCGGGCGAGTCCTCATCGTTCTCTGCGACCCCGAGCAGCACACGGCCGTGCCGTGACTCCAGTGCGCACCGGGCCCCCCGGACCACGACCACCGGGCCGCGGGAGCGCGCCGCCACGATGAGACCGACCGACCCAAGGAGCAGGTCGGCAAACCTGCTGCGTCCCCGGGAGCCCACTACGACGGCCGCAGCCTCAGTTCCCTCGCGCAGCAGCGCGCCCGCCGCGTCCTCCGCCAGCACCTCCGCAGTGATCTCCAGGTCCGATGCACGCCGCCGAGCTCTTTCCGCCGCAACCGCGACGACATTCTCCGCCAAGACCTGACCGGAAGGGCGATCGACCGTCCAGGCGGGCACCACTCCCTCGTACCGCTCCCACAAGGACGCGTGCACGACGCGTAGCGGGAAACCGTGCCGGACGGCCTCGTCGACAGCCCAGTCGAGTGCTTCGAGACTGGGATCCGAGCCATCGACACCCACCACTACAGGCAACCGCATCAGGCCCACCGCCTTCCACCTCCGCGGGGCTCCTCCTGCCACAGTCCCACCGCCGCACGGGGCCAGGAAGGGCCGGTCGGCCCCCTGTCGTGACCCGACGGGGGCCTGGCTCCGCACGGTGCCCGCCGGGCACGCTGCGTGCGGCCGTCAGGTGGCAGAAGGTACTGCCCTGGCAGCGGGGCGGCGCCTTCGTACGGGAGCCACGCACAGGGCCGAATGGCCCCGAAAGGGACCCTCACCGGCTCATGCACGGCAGGCGCCCGCCCGGAATGGTGGGCTACCCGGCCTCATGAACGTTCTCGGAGGTGCGTCGTGGATCGACCAGTCACCGTCGGACTGAACGGAACGCGGGCAAGCGACGCGGCTGCCGACTGGGGCGCCCAGGAGGCAGCCCTGAGACAACGCCCGCTGCGTCTGGTGAGCGCCTGGGAGTGGCAGCCCTACTCCCACACCCCTCTCACCGGAACCGAAACACCCGAACAGTGGTCGCGACGTCTGCCCCGGGAATCCGCAGCACGGCTGGCACAGAAGTATCCGCAATTGGTGATCGAGGCCGACCAACTCACCGGACCACCGCCCGAGATGCTCTGCCGAGCCGCCGCAGATGCCGAACTCCTCGCTCTCGGCAGCGCCGGGCTCGGGGCGCTCAAGGGCTTCTTCCTGGGCTCGGTCGCCATGTCTGCGGTCGCCCACGCCCACCAGCCCGTCGTTCTCGTCCGGCCGGACTCCACAGCCCCCGGCCTCGCTGCGCAAAGCCCAGCACGAGAAGCCCTCGGCTCGAAGGGGCAGGCCGCTGCTTCCGTCGTCGCCGGTATCGACCTCGGGCCCACCACGGACGGCGTGCTGCGCTTCGCCTTCGAGGCGGCAGCCGTTCGCTCGGCTGGTGTGGAAGTCCAGCACTGCTGGAACCCGCCGGTCGGGTACGTGCAAGGCATCGGCGGAGACCTGCGGTGGCGCACCGACATCGCCGCAGAAGGAACGGAAATGGTGCAGTCCCAACTCGCACCCTGGAAAGAGAAGTACCCCCAGATATCCGTGGAAGTGCGTTGCGAGATCGGATCGCCAGCGCGTCACCTCATCGATGCCGCCACCCATGCCTCACTGATCGCCGTCGGCCGGCGAGCCAGCCGCTACTGGCCCCACGAACCGCGCATCGGACACGTCACCCACGCCGTACTGCACCACTCCCCCGCCCCGGTCGCCGTAATTCCCCAGGACTGACCACCTCCCGCCCCGCCAGGACTTGGAGCAGTCCGTGCGAGCGAAACTGCTCGCCTCGCGGAACTCGTCAGATCCTCGGGGCTCCGTAAGTACCATCCGATTCCTGGTGCACGGCCCGTATCCGGGCGGCCGGCTTCGCGTCGGCCACCTGGCGGGCGGCCCGGGGTCCCGTGCTGTCGCACGGCGGTGAGGTCGTTGAGTGGAGCCGGGCAGCACGGGCGAGGCCCAGAGCAACCGTCCGAACGGGTCGGTGAGGACCCGGACGTTCATGCCGTGGCGCTTGCGCTTCCCGGAGTATGTCGGCGGCGATCCGGTCGATCGGCAGCAGGGTGCCGTCGAGGATGACGAACGCCTTCGCCCGGATCGCCTTGATCGGCTCGCTTTGATCGCCTAAGGGCTGTCCCGCAATTCCTGGTGGATCAGCGCGCGGCGTCGGATGCGGTGCATCGCAAGGCGGAGAGGCGCCCGCATACTGGATGTATTCGGGTGTTTCGGCAACACGGCGAGGTGCCGTAGCTGTCGTCGTGCGCCCGCCGGGCATTGCGGGACAGCCCTTAGGCCAGGGACGGGGCGAGGGTGGCCAGGATGTCGACGGCCTCGTGTATGTGGCGGAAGGCGATCGCGATCCCGATGCCGAAACGGGCCGCGAGCTGTGCGTAGGTGTCACCGCACCGCAGGTGGGCCAGGGCCAGCAGAGCCTGTCGCGCTGCGGGAAGCCGCCGCCACCGCGTGCCGATCTCCCTCCGCTGGACAGATCGATCGACGACGGGTAGACAAGCACACGAAGTTCCTGGCGGACACGGGTGATCTTGGTCGAGAACCCATCTCCAGGAGCTTCGTCGTTACGCAGGGCCGTCCAACTCGTGGTCAACGCCGCCAGCTTGGAGAAGGCTCCCTACGTTGTTCTGCGGGATGTGGTGAGCCCTTCGTATGGTTGACCCGCCCGGGGGTGCCGGGTTGTGCCACAAATTCCAGATCTGGATCCGCTTCGCCGACTGGCTCGGCGCGCGCGGTATCACCGAGCTCGCCCAGGTCACCACCGGCGACCTAAAGGCGTACGCCGAGCACCTGCGCCCGCTCGGCCGCCAGTGGCGCACCGACGCCAAGGCCCTGTGGGTGATCTCCCGGCTGTGGGGCCACGCCCCCTACCTCCCTGAGAGCGACCGGCTGGTCATGCCGCGGTGGGAGGACCCGGCCGCGGTCATGTCCGACTTCCTCGGCACCAACGACGACGCCCCGGGCGGCGAGAACAGCGTCGCGATCGTGCACCCGGCCGTCATGGCCCCGCTGCTGGTGTGGGCGCCGCGCACGGTCCTGGACCTGTCTCCAGACATCCTGGCCGCCGCCCGCGAGCAGCGCCGGCTGGTTGCCGCCATCCCCGACCGCCCCCCGCGCGGCGGCACCGAGACCGCGGTGGCCCACCTACGCGGCCTGCTCGCCGCCGGGCAGCAGCTGCCCTCCAGCGGTGCGCCCGGAGTGCGCCCAGGGGTGATGATGACCGAAGACCTGAGAAGTGCGGTGGACAGAAAGCCGGATGAGCCGGTCGACTGGGAGGCCGAGCGCCGCTGGAACGACCGGCCCTGGGTGCAGGTGGGGCTCATCGTGCTCGTCGCTGCCGGGGTGGCCATCGCCCTGAACGTCGCACTGAGCGTCACACTCGGGCATCCGAACAACGGGGGAATTGGTGGCGGCCTCGGTGCGGTGATCGCCTCATGGTGGAACGGCAGGCGTGTGCGTCGACAGATTGCCGAAGAGACCGGACTGAGCCCGTGGCAGGTGCCGATCGTCGGTCGGTGGCTGCGCCAGGGGCACATTCCCCGCGATCCGCAGGCCCGAAAGGCCATGGCCGCGCTCGTGCGGAAGCAGCAGCGTGCACTGACGAAGGGCAGGTGCTGGGTGCTGCCAGCCATGATGGCCGCCTTCGCCGCTGGCGGCGTCGTGTCCTTGGTGCTCGGGGAATTCACGCTCGGGATCGTGCTGTTGGTGGCCTCCGCGCTGCTGATACCCGCACTCCTCACTCAGCGACGCAACATCGAACGACTCCCCCAGATCGAACAGGAACTCGCAGCGCCGACAGGAGCGGCGGCCCCGCCCGACGGCTCCTGAACACGGCGTGCGGACCCGGCAAGCGGGCCTGGTGGACGGACCTGGACGCGGGAGGTCGTGCTCCGAGCCAGGGCCTTACCTTTGGGTCACCGGGCAGACCAGAGGAAGATTCCCGCGATGTGGAGCCCGGCCAGGTAGACCGTCGCGGTCTTCTCGTAGCGGGTCGCGAGCCCTCGCCACTGTTTCAAGCGGTTGATGCAGCGTTCCCCGCCGCATAACGGTGCACGCTTCGCCCAGCTCCCGTTCAGTGCCTCGTGGTTGTAGAGCCGGATGGTCGCATTGCGCCTGATCATGAAAGCTGAGTGCGCCCCTATCGAGGGTCGGGGGCCTGCCTGGGATGTGATGTGGGGTTCGGTGCAGTACTGTCGGGCGCCGCGCAGGGTGGTGCGCAGCTTCGCCTGGGTGGCTCGGCTGTCGAGGCGTACGTCGAGAGCGCCCGGCAGGCTGCTTTGTGCCCGCGCAGGCCCGCGCGCAGTCGGGAGGCGTCCAGGCCGTCGCGCCGGGTGATGAGGGTGCCCAGCTCGTGACGGCTTACCGCGTGGGCGCCGGCTAGGACTTGTCCGGCCGATCGTGGTTGTGGGCTGTCAGGCATGATGCCCGGATGAGCCTCATCGTGAAGTTCTTCGTGGCGCCGGACGACACGTCAGCGGGTCTGGCCCTCCGGGCCGGGCCGGGCCGGGCATTCGAGTCGCTCTCGTTCGGCAACTTCGATCCCGAAGAGGCGGTGGTCGAGTGGGAATGCCTTTTGGTGGACGGCAGCTTCGAGGAACTCGTCGAAGCCGGCGAGCCGCGCATCGTTGTCGATCAGGACGATGACGGGTGCGTCGTGTTCGCGATCTCGCCCCGCTTGTCCGCTGCACTCGCGGACGCAGGGCCCTCCAGGCTGCACGGCGTCGCTGCCTCGTGGGCTCGGCTGCGTGCGGAGGACAGCGAGGTCATCGATGCGGAGATCGCGGAAGCGATCGTGGGTGGATTGGCTGCCCTCGTCAGCAGCGCCCAGCGCCAAAACCAGGGCGTCTACTGCTGGGTCGCGTAGGACTTCATGTTCGAAGCAAGATCGCGACAGACGCTGCGGTGGCCGTGCCGAGGAAGACGTAGCCGCGCTTGTCGTAGCGCGTGGCGACCGCCCGGGACTGCTTCAGGCGGTTGATCGCCCGCTCGACGGTGTTGCGCTTCTGGTAGCGGTCCTCGCCGAAGCCAGGTGGCCGCAGCAATGCGGTCGTCGCCTGCCCCCACCATCCGCAACGCCGTCCCCGTCGATGTAGTCGAGCACGATATGGTCGTTGCCTTCGTCGCTGTGAACCCCGGCCTGATGCTCGTGGGTCCCGGTAGCTCTCTTACCGACGGACACGAAGTCGTCTCCGGCACCGGCCAGAACGAATGCCTCGCTCAGGTCACCCTTCATGACAATGGTGTCTTCGCCGGCGAGCCCCTCGACGGTCCTCACACCGTCCACGCTGTAGCAGTGCATACGGTCGGCCCTTCGGACCCCCAGATCACCCCATGGTCGTCGGGCGCAACACGCACCCCGCTGACAACGCAGGGCGGGGCGGCAGCAGACGGAGCGGCGGGTGCGGCGAAGGGCATCGCCAGACCGGTAAGGAGGACGCCGGCGGCGAGAGCGGCCAGACGTGTGTGAATACGCATGAATCCCCTGAGTCGAGATCAGTAGATCACTGAACAAACGAGCACCGAGCAGGGAGAAACGCACCTATAGCCCACATGGACCAGCCCAGACAGCGCGGGCCGCAGACCTGCCGGCCTCGACCGCGACCACCACCGGCGCCGCTCGCCTGGCCGTCTCACTTCGGGCAATGCTCTCACCTGACTGGCGGGAACCTCTCGCTCTCGCCGCACCCGCCGCTCCGACAACGCCCTCCGCGGCAGAATGCACTCGCGACGGGCAGCCCGCCCCGGTCGATCACGGGACGCCCCAGGGCGCCAACGGCAACGACACCACGCAAACAGCCGGGCCCGTGCTTGGTCCGTTTCCGCCGAGGACTCCGCATATCCTGCGGCGTCGTTCGCTCCGACGCGGGCCCGTACGAGGGGGGTTGGCATGTCGGCACCTTGTGCGGGCCGGCGGCCACCGCCGCGTCTTCGCCGCCCTCGGCACCATCGACCTTGCCCCCGCCGCCCCAGCCGACGAGGGCGAGAGTGATCTTCCACGGTAGCCCTGGGCGGGTGTGCCCCGGGCCGCTACCGGTGAACACTGATGCCTTCGGCTGCCGGCGGGGCAGGGGGGTGGCATGACGAAACAGCAAAAACAGCAGCCGGACCGGACCTGTGTGCTTCCCGGTGATCCGTCCTGGATCGAAGCCGCCGCCTACCTCGCGGAGGTCTTCGCCCTGCTGGGCCGGGGCTCCGAGATCACCGAGGCCGAGTACGACGCCGTCCGCTACGGCCTGCCCTCGCTCACGTACCGGATCGCCGGGCACGCCGTCCGCCGGCTCAAAGCGGATGTCCCCGGCCCGCAGGCCACTCGGGCCACAGTCTGTCTGGACATCGTGCCGGAATTCGAACTGGACGCCTTGTGGCACGTCCAGAGCGTTCTGCGCCGGGCGCGGGACGGCGAAGACACCGAAGTACTGGACCTGCTCGACCCCTTCCTGGACAGCTTCCCCCAGCGCCCGTCCATCGCGACGCTCACCGCCGACCTGGAAACGGTCCTCGCCGTACTCACCCTCGACATCCCAGCCGGCCGGGACATGGCCACCGCCCTCGCCCTGGGCGCACCCGACTTCGACTACGACACCGCATACACGCACCTGGTCACCGCATGGACCGCCGCCGGCATCACCCCCTGAACACCACCCACAAGCCGTTGGCTTGTGGGTGGTGTTCAAAGGGGCGCCTGCCAGACAACACGGCGTATGCCAGGCCGGACATCGACGGGGCTGGTTCACGAGAACGACAGCACCAGGACTCGCAGCGCGCCATGCCGCAGTGTGACCACTGCATCGGACAACCTGGACCTGCCTGCTCGCCGTCGCCGCTACGCGCAGCTGATCGCCGCCCTGACCACGCTGAGCGGAGCCTGCGCCGAGGCAGCCGGTGCGGTGTACCAGCCCATCGCCGCCGCACCGGGCAGGACGATGTCGAGGTGACGCTCTGGCCGTGTGTGCAGGTCGGCCTCACCGCTGCCGACCTGCTGGGCCGGGCCCGCGCCGAGGACGACGCCCGGCGGCCCGAGGCAGTGGCGCGGGAGCGGGCGCAGGCCCAGCAGACGGACGTATGCGGCGCGGTGCGCCGGGACGCGGGCCCCAGAGCTCGTCGAACAGGAAGACCCGACAGGCACGAACGGTGTGCCGTTGCCGACCGTGGCGCAGGCCGCCGCCTTGAACCTGGTGAGCGCCGGCGCCGAGGTCGCCGCCCTCTCCGCAACCCGATCCCCAGGAAGCGACCGCTCTGGTGCACGAACTGACGAGCGGTGGCGAACTCGCCGTGGACGAGATCCTGGACGAAGCTGCCGACACCGCGGTACTGGCCTGTCTGCTCGCGCTAGAGGAGGCGCGCACCGCCCCTGACCCGAGCACGGCGGCCGGACTCCGCCTGGGCGCGATCCCTCGCATCATCCTCGCGGTCGCCCTGGCCTCCGCCGACTTGGACTGATCGAAAGTCGCCCTCCCCCGGCGCCCCGGTGCGTGCAGACTCGGGGGAGGCGGGACCGGTCGTGGTGGCCGCACTCATCAGTACGTCAGGCGATGGCTTGGTCCAGCAGGGCCCAGATCCGATCCAGCTGCCCGTGCTCGATCGCTGCGCCCGGGTCCTGCGCGAGCAGCCGCGCCGCCCCGTGACCAGCGAGGCCACCGCCACCAACCGGATCTGCTGATCCGCAGTGAGCCACGGCGCGTCCTGGACCACGTACGGCACAGCGACCAGCTCACTGCGCGTCTCCTCGTCAACGCCGCCCGAGCCGTCGCTCACCACGCCGTAGGCGTCCATGCGGTCGCACTCCTCCGGGGCCGGCGAGGCCGTCGCTGTCTCATATTGTTTCGCCGGGCAGTTTTGGCCCCACTCCGCCGATTTGTTTGGCCCCACTTTCGAGCCGTATGGGGGGCGGAGTGGGAGGGCTGTGGGACGAACGGGTTGTTCTGGCCCCACCCTCGATCGGGTGACGTTTCGCGGGTGTCCTGGGGCGGAGTGGTACAGGTGCGGCCCCTGTGTCGGCGTACGCGCGGCTGTGCTCAGGTGGGTACACGTGAACGTGCCCGGGTGGCCGTGGGCAGCCGGCGGCTGGGCTAGCAAATTGGGGTGACAAATCCCCGCCCGGTAGGCATGATCGGGCGGTTGTTCCGTCTCGTCCGCCTCTGGAGGCACGCCACGACCATTCACCGTGAACACGCTCGGGACCTGCCGTGGCCCGCCGCAGACCCCCACCGGAACGCCTTCGACTGGGATGACGGCGAGGCGGCACGGCTGACGGCCCTGATCGTCCCCATGGTGCCCTCCGAGGCCGACCACGCGGCAGACCCGGACCGGATGGCGGGCTGGCGCTTCACCGACCGGGTCACCGCGTTGCTGGTGTCCCGGTACGGCCGGTGGGCCTGCGGCTGGGATCATTCGAACCACTTCGGTGGTCCCGTCGAAACCTGGTGCTGCGTCTCGGACTCGGTCGGAGAGGCGGAGGAGACGGCTGCACGCGTGGTGACCTGCCTGCTGGAGTGGCGTGCCTGGCTGCAGGACATCGCCGAGCGCTTCGAACAGCTCGCACCGAATCCCGACGCGGACGCCGAGGACCGCAGCTGGCACCTGGAACGCGCCGTCACCCGCCTGGTCACCGCGGTCGTCAACAGCACCCATGCCGAAGGGGGGTGGTACGGGCTCTGCGAGACGACGCTGACCTGGTTCCTCATCTCCACCGGCCTGGGACCGGACGAAGCCCGGAAGGCGGTGGGCGCTGCCATCGGCGGCCGGTTCAAGAGCTACGTCGCCCCCGCTACGACCCTGGTCGACACGGTCGGCGAGGACCTGGCGATCAGCCTGACCGGTCGAGGGTTCTACCGTGAGCGCTGACGCATTGGCCACCTGGTGCCCCGTCAGGCAGCAGATCGACTGGTCCTCGGCCGCCGAGGTGGACCCGACCCCGGTGCGCCCGGCCGTGGACGGACCCGCCGCTTGGTTCGACGGCCCGGTCCGCCTCCGCACCTCTGACCGAGCCGACCGTTTACTCGCAGCGATGACCGATTCCCGGGCTTCTGCCTCTCGGGGAGAGCCGCTCACGCCGCCTCTCCTGGCCGGCTGACAGAAACTGGTCCTCGGTGTGGACGAGGTGCACCTGCGCCGGAGCGACGCCTACGCCAAGGGCGGCCGGGAACGCTACGGGCTCACGCCCCACACCTGGCGGAACTTCGCCGCTTACCTGCACCAGAGCGCCGATCCGTCGCTGCCCCTGCCGGCCCGCGCCGCCAGGGCGTACCTCGACATTGCCAACCTCCATCCCTATCCGGATGGCAACGCCCGCCTGGCCACTGCTGGCCCTCGCCCACGTCCTGGACCGGGAGGGCGTACGCCTGGATGAAGTAGGACCACTGCAGACCACCCGCTACGCGGACGACCAGGACGGCGCCCTCGACCTGGCAGCTCTGATCACCGTACTGATCCGCGCCACTCACGGCCGCGCCACCACACGGTGCCAGAGGGATCCTGCCGAAGCTGACAGGTGAGCACGTTCAGCAGTACGCGGTTGAGTACTTATCCGAGTACACCGACACCCGTGGTCCGTGGCGGCCAGCGTGTGCCCCACGGAGTCCGCCCGGCTGCTGCTTCCCGACAGGAATGCGGGTCCTGCTCCAGGTTGTGAGGCTCGGAGCGGTGACGGAGTATCTGGGCCAGCAGCAGTTTCCGAGGACGACGCCGTGTCCTTGAGGCTGTGAACCCGTGAGGCGAGGCTCGCGCCAATGCTCCCGCACTGTCCTCAGAGCTGCGACCGCCACCGCTCCGCGCCCGGGGCGACGTGCTGCTACCGAGCTTGGCAGAGGCGGCACCACGGCCGCCCGGTGCGCGCGGCCGGCGAAGAGCGCCCCATATCTCGGCGGACCGTGGTGCCTACTGAAGCTGCCCGCAGGCGTTGTGACGGCTTTCGGGACGCTTCAGCGAGTGCTGACGCCAGACGGGTTGAGCCCGGGCGCAGCGATCGTGATTCTCGCGTGTCGGCGATCACTGGGAACTGATGCGCGCTGGGTGATTCGGTACGTCACTCCAACGGATGGTGATCGCCGCTTGCGGTCAACAGCGGCTGCCGCCGCAGAGTCTGTCGGTGCAGGGAACCCATGGGGGTTGAGTCGATTGCACGTGACGAAGCACCGTGGGCCCGACGGCATCAAACTGCGACTTTCCATGAAATTGGTGCTTCCTCGCGGGCCCGGTCGAGTTGGTTGTGTTCGGAGCGGGCGGTGGCGAGCAGGGTCCGCCAGGAGGTGACCAGGGGGCGCCGCCGCAGCAGGCCGCGGCGTTCGCGTTCGGTCATGCCGCCCCAGACGCCGTGTTCGATCCGGTGGTCCAGGGCGTAGGCCAGGCACTCGGTGCGTACGGGGCAGCCGGTACACACAATCTTGGCCCGGTTCTGGGCGGCGCCGTCCACGAAGAGCAGGTCCGGCTCGGCGGTGCGGCAGACGGCGTCCTTGCGCCAGGCTTCCTCATCGTCGCCGTTCACCCCACTCGCCACCCTCTCCCCGTCCCGGCCCGCCGCTTCGTGCAGGTGGGCGCGTGCGTGAAAGGTATGGCATACGCCGATGGCAAAGGAGAGTGCCGACGTGAGGCCACTCCTTCGAGTGAACCGGCCTTGACAATAGGGCGCTTACCTGTCCATACCCAGCCCGCGGACGCTGCTCTTTAATGTCGGCCGCGGCGCCGTTCGCCCGGCTTCCCCGCCTGGGGCGACGATCGCGGTGCGGGGCGCTGACCGGCCCTGCGCGTTCCGGGGTGGAGGAAGCCCCACCCCGGAACGCGCAGGGTCGCACGGCCCGAAGCCCTCCGGAGGCTACGGGTCGTGCGGCCCGGTATGCGGTGTGGCCGTCGTCAGAAGACCGAGGGGACGTAGCTGTAGCAGTAGTTCTTGCCGCCGTAGTACTGGTCGCCCTCCACCAGCAGATAGCCCCCGGTCCTGGGGCCCACGATGCCGTCCACCGTGAGGTTGAAGAGGGAGGGGGCGGTGCGCTGGTACCACTGCACCCAGCTGCGGGTGTTGGGACCCCAGAGGCCGTCCTCGGACAGCGGGCGGCCGTAGCCCTGGTCGGAGGCGATGTCGTTGAGGAGGTGCTGGACGCACCACACACCGTGCGTGTTGTTGGCGTAGCCGTCGCCGATGTAGCCGGCGGAGGGTGATGCCTGGGCTTGGGTGACCGTGCCGACGGTCAGGAGCGCGAGCCCGGCGGTCACGCCCGCCATCTTCGCGAGGACACCGCTGCGTCGGCCCTTGCCGGTCTTCGTAGCCATGGAGACTGTTGTCCCTTCGTTGTTCGACCCCGACGGCGGCGTGGGCCGCCGTCGGAATCCAGACTCGCCCGGGCGGTCCCCGCGAACTATCCGCTTCAGGAACGGGATTCGGCCGCGTTTGCGGATAGTCAGGACTGCCCCTTCGCCGTATCCGACGGCAGCCGCCCGTACACCCGCCGGTACGCCGCGCTGAAGCGGCCGAGGTGGGTGAAGCCCCAGCGGCAGGCGACCTCGGTGACCGATCCGGTGGCGCGCCCCGCGGCGAGAGCCGTCAGGTCCAGGTGGACGCGGTCGAGCCGGACCCTGCGCAGGTACGCCAGGGGTGTGGTGTCCAGGTGCGTACGGAAGCCCTCCCGCAGCGTCCGGACGCCGACCCGCGCGGCCTGCGCGATGTCGGAGACCGAGACGGGCTCGTGGGCGTGGTCCGCGCAGTACTCCGTCGCCCGGCGCAGGGCGCTCGGCAGCATCGTGGTGCCGAGGCCGGGCACCTCGTCGTTCCAGGAATGGGCCTGTACATCGAGCAGGGTGTCGACCAGGAGGCGCTCGAAATGCCGTGCGCCCAGGCCGGGGCGGAGCGCCAGCGGGGAGAGCAGGAACTGCCGGAACGCGCCGACGAGCGCCAGCCAGGAGCACACGGCCGGGTCCGCCCGGTCCAGATGCGGCCGGCAAAAGCGCAGCGGCTCCCGCGGTACGTCGCCGAGGCGCACCGCGGCCACCTCATCGACGACGGCGCGGGACATGGCGAGCGACCCGTTGACCGCCCTGTGGTCCCAGTCCATGGAGACCGCGTCCCCCGGTCCGGCCACGCACAACGGGGACGGCAGGGCGGTGCCGTTGACAACCAGCACTCCCCCGCCGGCCTGCGGCAGGACGACGTTGTAGAACTCGGGCAGCTCCTGCACCAGCAGCCGCACCGGGGCGCCGTAGACCAGGTCGTACAGCCCCACAGCCCCCTCGTGGAAGGCACGGAACCTGCTCGGCGTCCGCTGCGCCCCCAGCACGGTCAGCCGGTGCGGGGAGAGCCGCCCTCCGACGACCTGGCGCATCTCCTCGATGTCCCGTCCCTCGTAGATCGGCACCGGCTCCGCTCTACCGTTCCCCTGCTCCAGCGCGTCGACCGTCATCGCCAGCCCCCGTTGCCGTCCGCTCCCAGACGCCCCGCCCATGCGGAGACGCACAACTGTGCGGTTACGGTGTGCGGTGCGGCAAGGAGATCGGGGCGGCCGCCCGGCGTGTCGCGGGCGGTCCCGAATGCCGGACTTGAGCTGGAGCGCACTCCGCCTCGTACCGTCGCTGCCATGAACCGCGCCGATCAGCAGCCGCTCGGCTCGCCGTTCTCCGCAGCCGCTACCGCCGACCCGTTAACCCCCGGAGCTCGACCTCCCCGGCCGGCACACCGTCGTGACCGGTTGCGTATGCCGGACACCGGCCGGCAGGGTCGCTCCGGACGGGCCGAACGACGCCGTAGGCAACTGCTGCCAGGTACAACCCGACGTGGCCACGAAGACGATCGCGGCCGGCATCGGAGACGCTTGAGGTGAACGAACCCCGTGCCCAGCGCCTTCGGCCTTGCGCATGCATGGTGGACAGGTGAGAAGAACGGTAAGAGCCACGGGCTCGGCAAGCGTGGAATCGGTCTGGCGGCGGTACATCCACACGGATGCCTGGACTACGTGGGCCCCGCAGATCCGGGCCGTGGAGGCGGAGGCGGAACTGCGCGTGGGCCTGCGCGGCCGGGTGGTGCCCGTGGTGGGGCCCAGCATCGCCTTCGTCGTGGAGGCCGTGGACCATCAGGCCCGTACCTGGCAGTGGCGCGTGCAAGCGGGCCCGGTGCGGATGCGTCTGTGGCACGCCGTCCGACCCCGCCCACCGTTCGGGACGGAAACCGAGCTGCGCATCGACGGCCCCACTCCGCTCGTGATCGCATACGCGCCACTGGCTCGCCGCGCCCTGCGCCGTCTGGTCGACGGCTGAACCTCCGGACACGGCGCACCAGGGCCAGCGCAGTGACCGCTGTCTTCAGCGAGCGCCATGATGCTCCACGGCGGTGGCAGGTGCCGTTCCCACGGCGGACGAGAAAACACGTTGGCCGGCTGCCGTCGAACTGCGACGATGCGTCTGTTTCCCAGGCGGAGGACATTTGTTCGTTTTCGTGTGTGCGGGATGCGGCGCCGAGTTGACCACCCCGCTGTCCCAGGTCTCCCTGCCAGTCCACGCCCGTCAGAAGTACGGGAACGGGGCCCAGCTTCCTGTGCTCATGGAGTCCGGGACGTTTGCCGTGGACCCAGACCCCTGGGGAGGGCCGTGGCGGATGTGGGACGAGATCGATCCGGGCGAGGCGGAGGCACGCGGCATCTACGCGCCGGTACACGCCCTGTCCGACAGCACGCTCGGAGCGAGTCTCATCGCGCCCGGCGATATCCGCGGAACCCGGCTGATCCCCGAGAAGCGCGGCGGTGCCTGCTGCGGCCTCGACGGAGCCGACGGACCCAACATGGCCTGCGAGGCATGCGACCTGCCAGTGGCGACCAGGGTGGACGACTGCTCGCTCTGGCAGACGGTGCGGCCCAGCTCGGACGCCGTCCACCGCGTCCCCGTTGACGGTATGGGTCAGCTCCGGAATGCTTCAGTGGTGCTGCCTCCGCGTCACCGCGATCGAAGAGGTGTTCCCAGAGACGGAGTTGAGCAGTTGCTGGGAGTGGATCTGGGAGGAAGATGGGACGCGCTTGGGACGTCAGCCTCCGAGAAGGTCGAGAACAGCTTTCTGGTAGACGGCGTACGCCGCGGGGAGTTCGGCGAGGTGAGCGCGTTCGTCGATGCCGTGCAGGCCCTCGTACGGCACCCCGAAACCGGCGGTGGCCGCGATGCCCTCCCCGGCGAGCAGGTTGCCGATGTTCGACGGGCCCGCCGTCTTCGCCCGCACCATCAGCCCGGCCGCCGTGGCGGCTTCGAGGAGGGCGGCGGCGGGCTGTTCGTCCTCGGTGAGACGGAACGGCGGCCAGGCAGCGACCGGGGTGACCTCAGTGGGTGCCGGTGCGGGCAGCTCCGCGTCGAGCTCCGCGACGGCCTTGCGCACGAGTGTCTCGGCATCATGTGCGTCGAAGCCGGGGGTGGTGCGGACGTCCACGTTGATATCGACCCGGTCGGGGGTGACGGAGAAGCCCTGGCCGCCGTGGAAGGCAGTGACCGACAGCTTCGGCGCCAGCGGAAACCCCGAGCCGTCGTCCACGCCGGGCAGTTCGGCGGTGTCCAGAAGCCGTACGAGGTGGGCGGCGCACGTGATCGCGCCGATGACGGTCTTGCTGGAGCCGGAGTGCCCGGAGGGGGCGTGCACGGCGATGACGGCCCGCCACAGGCCGCGGCCACCGACCACGACCTCGTCCATGCCGGGGTAGCCGATCATCACCCCGGCCGGGCGGGGCGCTGCCCGGTCGGTGAGGTAGGCGCGGGCGCCGCCGAAGCCGCCGGTGTGCTCATCCACGTCCAGGAGCACCGCGAGCCCGCCGACCGGCTCAGCGGCGCGACCTTGACCACCACGGTGGTCCCGGAGGTCTCCAGCACGCTGGTGGCCGCGCCGTCCTGGTGGGCGAACAGCACCTCCGGGCGCTCGCGCTACACCTGGCACAGACCGGACCGATTCCGTTTGCCCGTACGGCGCCGGCCTGACTCCCACGCGCTCATCAGGCTCGTGTCCGTCGCCCCGCCCATGATCGCGCGCAAGGCGTCGGCGGCCTCCTCCAGCGTCATATTCGTGTGGACCGGAGCCGTTTTGGAGCCGCCCTCGTTGTCCTGTGGCTTCGGGCCTTTTGATACGTGCCCGGTTGCGGCCGGTCCGCGAGCGCGCCTGCAGGGGACAGCGGGGGGGGTAGACCGGGCCCCGCGCAGGCTGACCTGGGGAGGGGGGTCAGGACTCCGTCAGGTCCTCTGAAGCGCTCTGCTCGTTGATCTTTCCGAAGGGGACGTGGACGCTGGGGGTGGTCCGCGAGGTGCTGGCCAGGTGGCTTGCCTGGTCGTCAAAGAAGATGTGCGGCCTGAGAACCTTCATGATCTCGCCCTTGTCGATGCCTCCGAGGAAGAAGGCGTCGTTGACGGTCACCCCCCAGCTCTTCAGGCTCATCACTGCCCGCTCGTGCGCGGGGGCGTTGCGCGCGGTGACGAGGGATACGTGGAGGCGGATGCGGTAGTTGGCGTTCTTCTGCCGCTCCTCTTCCTCCCGCTGCTGGATACGGTTGATGCTGGCAAGGAACTCCTTCAGGGGTCCCGCGTCATGCGGCACCGCGGCGTTGAGTACCTCATGGGCGCGGAACCCCTCGATGCCTCCCGTCTGGTACACCTGCTCCGAGTCGTCGGTGGCCAGGACACCGTCGAAGTCGAACGAGATGCGCAGGTCGTGGTCGCTGGTGTCGTCGTCGTAGGGCTCGCCCAGCACGTGTCCTGCCGGCAGTCCCTGGGAGACGGCTTCGTGCACGTCGACGGCGTTGGCTGACAGGAACAGGGACATGTTGAGGGCGGGCATGAACTTGTAGGGCGAGCGGCCCTGCATGAAGACGGCCCGGCTTATCGGCAGAGAATGTGCCTGTATCGACCGCATGACACGAAGCCCGGTGTCGGGGTCGTTCCGCGACAGAACGATGACCTCTACCAGCGGGTCGTTTTCCTCGCGCAGGTCGTTGAGCGAGAGCAGTCGGCGGATGAACGGGAACGCGACACCGGGGCGCAGCGTGTGGTCGAGGTGCTCCGCCTGGTAGGCGCGGTAGCTCTCCTCGCCCTGTTCGCGGAAGACGGCGTCCGACTCTGAGAGGTCGAACAGCGCGCTGGAGGCGATACCGATGACAAGCCGGTTCGTCAGTTCGTAAGCGGCCATGAAAACCCCTCTGATCAGCCCGTTCTCTGTGGGCTTAGATCATCGCATCAGCCGTATCGCCGAGATCGTCCCCCGTGCCCGGGGTGTGGAGGCAGCGAAACGCCGATGCGCGCGGGACGTCGCCCAGGCACTCGGCCGTCACTCCTCCAGGGGCGCCGTGAACGCCGTCCGCAGCGCCCTCGAGAGCCTCGTGGCCGCCTTCCGTGCCGCCCGTGGCCTCTACCATGCCACTGCCACCAGCTGATCCAGCACAGGCAATCGCCGTTGACACCACAGCGCCGGTCCTGGCGGATGGCGGCAACTCGCGCTGTGGTCCGTGCCCTCACACTGGTCTGCTGAAACCCAGCTACGCACCGTGGCGGGACCGATCCAACGAGGGCTGCGGCGTCGTGTGCACGTTCGCCGGCTGCTCAGAGCCGCACCTCGCCCAGGCCGCCGCAGCCTCTCGTCGCCACCGGTGTCAACAGCCGGCATGCGTTCCAGCCCAGACGGCGAAGTCAGACCTGGCCCCCCGTGTGCTTGTTCATGGCGCCGCCCCAGGCACGGGGCGAGCGCCGGTTGCCGCGTTGTCAGGCATCACGTCGGTGCATTGCCCACCATCCGGCCACGAGCGCGGCTGCCGCCCACAGCGCAGTCACGGCGAGACCTGTCCAAGGGCCAAGGCCTCCTGCCGGGTCCTGGTGGAGGACTTGTTGTCCGGCACGGTCGGGAAGACAGGAGGCGGCGCCCTCGGCGATGCCTCCGACCACGAAGGACACGATCAGGATGAAGGGGATCAGCAGGCTGAGCACTGCCGTGGCGCTGCGCAGGAGGAAAGTGAGTCCTGTAGCGAACAAGGCCATCAGAGCGAGGTAGATCCCCCCGCCGATGCAGGCCCGCAGGGCGCCCGGCTCACCGAGGCCGATCGCGTAGTTTCCTAGGAACGCCTGGCCCGCGAAGAAGGTGGCGAACGCTGTGGCGATTCCTACGGCGAGGGCGGCGGTGGCCACGACTGCCGTCTTGGCCGCGTAGAAGAGACCCCGGCGTGGCAATGCCGACAGGGAGATCTGTAGGGCACCGCTCGTGTACTCGGAGGAGACGGCGGTGGCCCCGAAGGCGATCGCGGCGATCTGCGCGAAGTTGATCGCGTAGAAGGCTCCGAAGACGGGATCCTCGCCGCCTTCCGCCTCCGCGCGGCCTACGGTGGCGAACACGAGCAGGGTGGTGGCCAGCGTGGCGGCGAAGACCGCTAGGAGTGATCCGAAGCTCGCCCGGACCGACCTGATTTTGATCCACTCGGAGTGGAGTACCGCGGGGACGGACATGGTCAGGCCTCCTGCGGGGTCGGAAACGCGGGGGCCTCGGCGGCGAATTCCGCGTCGGCGGCCGTGAGAGCGAGGTATGCCTGCTCCAGGGAGGCACGTTCGTCGGTGAGTTCGAGGACGGGGATGCTCTCGCGGGCTGCGACGGCTCCGATCTGTTCGGCTGTGGCGCCGTCGACGATCCATCGGCCGTCATCGTCTTCCGCGACTGTGTGTCCCTGAGCCAGCAGTGCGGTCCGCAGTCGGCTGGGGGCACTGGTGCGTACGCGTACGCGTGGGTGGCTGTGCCGTTCGATGAAGTCCTGTGTCGGGATGTCGGCGAGGAGGCGTCCCTTGCCGAGGATGATGAGATGGTCGGCGAAGGATGCGGTCTCGTTCATCAGGTGGCTGGAGACCAGGACTGTGCGGCCTTCGCTGGCGAGCCTGCGCAGCAAGTGGCGGATCCAGATGATCCCTTCCGGGTCGAGGCCGTTGGTGGGCTCGTCCAGCATGAGCACGGGTGGATCCCCGAGGAGTGCGGCGGCGATGCCGAGCCGCTGGCGCATGCCGAGTGAGAAGGTTCTGATACGGCGGTGTGCGACAGCGGTGAGACCGGTGTTCCGAAGGACGTCGTCCACGCGGCGTGCCGGGAGGCGGTTGCTGACGGCGAGGAAGCGCAGATGGTCCCGTGCGGTTCGGGAACCGTGGGCGGCCTGCGCGTCCAGCAGGGAGCCGACGGTGCGCAGGGGTTCGCGCAGCGTCGCATAGGGGTGGCCGCCGACCATGGCGGTGCCGGAGGTGGGGCGGTCCAGGCCGAGGACGAGGCGCATGGTGGTGGACTTGCCGGCACCGTTGGGCCCGAGGAACCCGGTGACCCGGCCCGGTTCGATGCTGCACGTCAGACGGTCCACAGCCCGGGTACCGCGGTACTCCTTGGTGAGTTCTTTTACGTCGATGCTGGTCATGGCCTCAGCGTGGTCGGGCAAGCGCGGGCAGGCATCCCCCGCCCGGGGGGCACGTCTCCCCCGCACGGGGGAGACGGCGATCCCTGCTGCTCTGTCACGATGTCGGTATGCCTGGCCTCCTGCTGCCGCTGACACGTGCGGTGACCTACACCCGCTGGCTGCACATGATGGTGGGTGCGATCGTGCCGTTCGCCTGCGCCACGGTCTATCCGGGGCTGAGCAACCCGTCACCGCACCACTTGTTGCTGGTCGCGGTCCTTCCCATCCCCCTGGCTCTGGCCGCCGGCATGGTGCCCTCGGTCCGTCATGCGGAGGGGCTGCAGGCACGGCTGATGTTGTTTCCCGGGCCGCACGCCCGCGTGAGGCATGACGAGGACCCTGGCGTCTCCACCGTTTTCTCCGCCTCGTGGACCGACCGGGCGAGAACCGGTGCCTGGCTGATCCTGCGTCTGGAAACAGGGCTTGCCCTCGCACTGGTGACCAACACCTTGCTGACACTCGCGCTGTCGCTTGCCGGGGCGGCCGCCGGGGAGCCGGGCCTCGCCGACCCGCTGCTGAACGTTTCGGGCGCGGGCTGGGTGTATGCCTTGCTGGCACCGCTACCCGTGCTGGTGCTGGTCATGGTGGCCGCGGGGGCGGGAGCGCTCATGGCCCAGGCCGCGCGCCGGCTGCTCGGGCCGTCGGTCACGGAGCGGCTGGCCGAGTTGGAGAAGCGCACCGAGCGGCTGCTGGAACGCAACGAAATTGCACGGGAGTTGCACGACACTCTCGGCCACGCGCTGACGTTGGCGGTAGTGCAGGCGGGTGCCGCCCGGGCGGCAGGTGACCCGGAATTCACCGACCGGGCGCTGGAGGCCATCGAGGAGACGGGACGGGCCGCGCTGGAGGATTTGGACCGTGTCCTGCTCGTACTGCGCGATACAGGCCAGCCGGCCGGCGCACGTCCGGCTCTCGACGAGGCGGCCCGTCTGCTGGATTCCGCGCGGTCCTCGGGTGCGCAGGTCGATGCTGAAGTGACCGGACCGTTGGAGCACCTTCCGGGACCGGTCTCCCGCGAGGCCTACCGGATGCTTCAGGAAGCGCTCACCAACGTGCTGCGGCACGCGGGCCCTGTCCGCATCGGCGTGCGCATCACCGTGGAGGCAACGCGGCTGCGGCTTGAGGTGGGCAATCCGGTGCCCGATCCGGCAACGGTTGCCAGTACGGGTGGTGGCAGGGGGCTGCGTGGGATCCGTGAGCGTGCCGCGCTGCTCGGGGGCGTGGCCCGGGCGGGACAGCACGGCGGCCACTGGCTGCTGCACGTCGATCTGCCGCTGTAGTTGATCTAGGCTGTCCGGATGCCGCTCACCGTTCTCCTAGTCGACGACGAGCCGCTCGTACGGGCCGGACTGCGCGCCGTGCTGGGGGCTCAGCCGGACATCGAAGTGGTTGGCGAGGCCGCCGATGGGGCCGCCGTGATCCCCTTGGTACGGCAACTGCGCCCCAACGTCATCGTCATGGACGTACGTATGCCGCTGATGGACGGCATCGAGGCCACGCGGACGGTGCTGCGCACCGTAGCGAACCCGCCGAAGATCGTGGTGGTGACGACCTTCGAGAACGACGAGTACGTGTACGGGGCGCTGCGCGCGGGAGCCGACGGCTTCCTACTCAAGCGGGCACGACCGGCGGAGATCGTGCACGCCGTACGGCTGGTGGCCGAGGGCGACTCCCTGCTGTTCCCGGCGGCGGTGCGGCAGATGGCTTCCTCCTACGGCCGGGACCACGGCACTACCGCCGCGCGGGCCGCCATGGAACGTGCCGCACTGACCGAGCGCGAAGGGGAGGTGCTGCGTCTCATGGCGCGAGGTCTGTCGAACGCAGAGATCGCCGCGCGCCTGGTCGTGGGGACCGAAACCGTCAAGTCGCACGTCAGCTCCGTACTGGCGAAAGTTGGCGCACGGGACCGCACCCAGGCGGTCATCGCGGCATACGAGTCCGGCTTCGTCTTTCCGGGCTGAGGATCGGGCAGGGTCGCTGACTGTATCGTCCGTTGTCCTGCTCCTCGGGGCGGACGCCAATCGATCTACTGACGAGGCCGGCCCCGCCTGTCAGTTCGGGATGCCGTGGTCTTCCTCGTCCAGTCCCTGGGCGTCATGATCGCGAAGTGGGTGCGGTTCAAGTCGCTGTGGCGGGCGATGCCTGCGGCCCGGGTGGGGTTGCGGATGGGGCGGAAGGCTACGTGCTCCCGTCTCCTCCCAGGATGTCCGGTCTTCGCCGTCGTGTGCTTCTGTCGTCATTGTTGTGCGCCTGGGTGCACTCGGTCCGGCGCGGTACGCCGGAAACATGCCGAAGCGACGTCCGTATCCAAGTGATCTGTCTGGTGCCCGCTGGGAGTTGATCGAGCCGGTCCTGGTCGCGTGGCGCTTCGAGCGCCGTGGCAGGGCCCTGGCTTTCGGCCGGCCGCCCGAGCACGACCTGCGCGACATCATGGACGCGATCTTGTACGTGGAGCGCACCGGGGTCCAGTGGAGGTACCTCCCGCACGACTTCCCGCACTGGAACACCGTCTACGGCTACTTCGCCAAATGGGCCGACGAGGGCTCCAACACCCGCTCACGGCGCGACAAACTCACCGCGGAGCAGCTCGCCGCACTCGCCGAACTGGGGCTCGACTGGGCGGCATAGCTGGATGGCCGGTACCTCAGTACATGACGATCATCTGGGCTGAGTGTCACGACGTTGCCCGGAACTGCACCGCCTTCAGTACCTTTGCATCCACGTGCAATGTACGAGCGGCTGGGAACAAGCGGCCGCCAGGGACCTGGGGGTACTCGCAATGGCGGTGGTGAATCTCTCGGCGATTGATAGGAGCGTACGTAGTGAGGTGGCAGCAAGGGGCCTGCACCTCGTCTCTGTAGACGAGCATCCTGGACCGCCGCGGGTCTTCATATGTACAGACCCGGATCCGGATGACATCGGCTTCACCTTGAGGGGACACGTGACCTTCGATGCTGCCGACTGGTATACCGCCTACGGGATGAATGGCCTCCTGCGGATGGGGGGACCAGATATCGACGTGATTTACAGCATGCCCCCGTTCCCGAGTTGGGAAGCCGGGATCATGGCCGTACTCAGCGCGTTCGACCGATATACCGAAAGCACCCACTACTAAGGGCTGTCCCGCAATTCCTGGTGGATCAGCCGCGCGGCGTCAAATGCGGTGCATCGCAAGGAGGAGAAGCACCCGCATACTGGATGTATCCGGGCGTTTCGACAACGCGGCGAGGTGCCGTAGCTGTCGTCGTGCACCCGCCGGGAATTGCGGGACAGCCCTTAGGGAGGTCGAGGCCCGCGCCGTCCCGATCCCGCAGGACGTCACCGTTCTGCTCGACCGGCTGCGGGAGCGGCTGGACGTCTTGGCCTACGAGGCGCCCCTGGCAGCTCTACGTGTCGTTGCTGCCCTGAAGCACGCGACCGCCGAGGCCGGCAAGGCGGCCGCGCATGCTGCTTGATTTGATGAGCAGACCTTGGGCACGATCGCCACCGGCCTGGGCCTCACCGAGTCTGAGACCCGAAGCCGTCTGGGCCGCCACGCACGCCAGTTCTGACCAGCGCGCCGTCCAGTTGGCGGCGTGCCGGCGGGCAGGCTCGTGTAGCCCGACAAGGCTGGGGCCAGCGGGCGAGGGCGACGGTGACCCGCTTCCGCGGCGGTGACCATCACGCCCAGCAGCAGGCCAAGAGTGTCGACCACGACGTGCCGCTTGCGGCCGTTGACCAGCTTGCCGCCGTCGAAGCCGCGGCTGTCCGGGCCGACGACGGCGTCCGCCTTGACGGACTGCGAGTCGATCACCCCGGCTGTCGGCTCTGTATCCCGGCCCGACTCCTCGCGCACTCGGCCGCGCAGCAGATCTCGGCCGCAGGTGGCGCAGGTGCCGGTCCAGCACCTCGGCAGGTCCTGTGGAGGGTGCCGAGGACCTGGTAGAGGGTCAGGCCGGCCCGTGGACCTCGGGTCGAGCCGCCTGAGGGTGAGGAATGCCTGGGCGGCTTCGGCGCTCTCGAGCGTCATGCTGTGGGCGGATACGTACGACCAGCTGGAGTGTCGCATTCCGTGACAGCTTCTTGATCAAGCTGTGGCCTCTGTGACTGGTGGCAGAACGTATTGTTTCGACCCCGCCACTGGCCGCACCACGACGGCAGTGCACCGTCTCTGGAGTTATCGCTGTGAGTTCTGCCGTGCCCGTCGATGGGCGCTCTGACTTCGACTTCATCTTCGGCAACTGGAAAGTGCGCAACCGCAAGCTCGCCGACGTCACCGATCCTGCCTGCGAGAAGTGGATCGAGTTCGATGCGACGGCCTCCGCGGAGCCGATCCTCGGCGGGTTGGGACATGTCGACCGGATCTGGACCGATACCTTCGAAGGGTTCACGCTGCGGCAGTTCGATCCGGAAGCCAGAGTATGGCGGATCTGGTGGGCCTCCAGCGGCCGGCCTGGCCACCTGGACCCGTACGTCGAGGGCTCCTTCACCGACGGTGTCGGCCAGTTCTTCTGCGATGACGTCCTGGGCGGGCACGAGGTCACGGTCCGCTTCCAGTGGACCACCCACGAGGCGCACGCCCCGCGCTGGGAGCAGGCATTCTCCTACGACGACGGAGCCACCTGGCGAACCAACTGGATCATGGATCTCACCCGAACCGCATAGGAGCCCCGCACGCTGCGTGATCGTCGGCGGCCAGATAACCGCCCGCGATCTGGCCGCCCGTGAGGAATTGCAATCGGCCGCTGCCACCACGCTGCCCCCGTCCGTTCAGCAAACAGCAGGTCACGTCCCTCGTCAGCTCACACGCCCCACCGGACAGCCCAAGGCCCGCATCGATGTGGATGATGGAGCCCGGGGGCTTGGTCCGGGAGCCTGGTCGGCCGCTTACTTGTCGACCATAGCGGCCTTGCAGCGCTCGTCGGTCTGCTGATCCGGGGTGAGCCACGGTGCGTCCTGGACCTCGCACTACACGGCGGCCAGCTCGCTACGAGTCACTTCGTCGAGGCCGCCTGTCCCATCGCTCGTCTCGCCGTAGGAATCCATTCGGTCACACTCTTCCGGGGCCAGAGAGGCCGTCGCCGTCTCGATCACCTCCGGCAGCTCCCGGGCGAGCCAGGCGCCGCCCGGACAGGGGGTCGGTGCGCCGGGCAGGGAGCGGATCCTGGCCGCTGCCCGGCGGCCAGCAGCCGCGGCGGGGGCCAGGCCTCGTCCTCCCATAACTCGACGGAACGACCGAGATGAAGGGCAATCAGCTCCCGGCCGCAGTTGTGCAGCCCGTACGCGCGAGAGACGACCGTGCAAGAGGTGTACGGCACTCGCTCTGGCCGGGTGCAGCTCGTACGCAGACCGTTTATCCACAGCCCCGTCCAGACTTCGACCGCTCGCCGCAGCGTCCTGGTTCACCGAACAACCGGGGGCAGGAGGCGGAGTGTACGACTGGACCGGCTTGCCGCCGAGGTTATGAGCGAGCCGGCGCCCGAGGCAATGAGGGTGGTACAGCCTCTGCTCGCCGAGAAGGTGGGCCGTCCGAACCGGCCCGCCCCCGGTGGCGAGGAGGTTGCCGAGGCGTTCGGGCCGTCGAGCTGGAGCGTCTTCATCGCGTACCTCGACGGGATCGAGGTACGCGACGTCGGCTGGCTCGGCTGACCGGGGCCTCCCTTTCGTGGCCGAGTCCTCGGCGATTTCGGCCGCCCAGCGTGTGCGGTGAGCGAACGCATCCCCGGGCTGACCACGGACGCCCCTGCGAAGCGGGACCCTCCGCCGCCGAGTGCTGCGTTTGAGCACGACGGCCGGCTCGGGACGGGCCCGCAGACCTGGCAGGGGTCTGCGGGCCCTTCCATCACGGGCAGTTGACGATGGCTCCTGCCAAGGCTTCGGTGGCAGCGAAGGCGCTCACCACAACGGTGGCGAGCGTGGCGGCGGCAAGAGTCATGAGACGACGGCGCATGCTGAATCCCTCTCCAATGCTGGGACAGTTCCACCGGGACGGCGTCACACCGCCCCGGCCATGCCAGGGAGCGTAGAAGCATCGAGCCCGGCGGTATTTGCAGTCCGTGCACGCCTTCTTGACCATTCATACCGGCCGCCCGCCTGGCTTTCGCGGAGCCCTCTCGGGCGAGTCATCGGCACGGGCAGGAGACGGAGCGCTTCTTCGAGGACGTGGCCGTCTTACGTCGGCCGCCGGTAGACACCGGGACTTTCCGCCATGTGGCCCCTCCCCAAGCTCGTGAGCGACTGACACGCCCTCCTGGTAGATCATGCCCCTGCCCTTGCTTCGGGCGGTTCGTTGCACACGGCTTCGCCTGATGGGATCCGCCGTGATCAGCCGCCTGCCTGTTCAACTGCCGGCCCCGTCAGGTCACTGCAGTCGCTAAAACAGGGGACACCGCCGCACGGGGCAGTGCTCAGGACCTGTGGATCGGTTCCGGGAGGGCATGCGAAGGGCGTACGTTCCCGAGTGATCCGTAAGGTCTCCGAGTAGGCCCGCGTTGCAGCGCGGGTCGGGAAGGCACGCCCGTGCTCAGCGTAGTCACTGACGACGGCTCCACCCAGTCCGGCTCCCTGATCGACGAGTTCGTCCGCGAGGGCGCCCGGCGGATGCTGGCCGCCGCGCTGGAGGCGGACGTCGACCAGTACATACCTGAGTTGACTGCCGAGACCGACGAGCGCGACCGTCGCCTGGTCGTCCGCAACGGCCACCACCGACCCCGCACCGTGGTCACTGCGGCCGGACCGATCGAGGTCACAGCGCCCCGGGTGAACGACCGCCGCATCAATGACGCGACGGGCGAGCGGAAGCGGTTCTCCTCGAGGATCCTCGCGCCGTGGTGCCGTAAGTCGCCGAAGATCTCCGAGGTGCTGCCGCTTCTCTACCTGCACGGCCTGTCGTCCGGCGATTTCGTCCCCGCGCTGGAGCAGTTCCTCGGCGGCACCGCCGGTCTGTCGCCTGCCACCGTCACGCGGCTGACCAAGCAGTGGAGCGACGACCTCGCCGCCTTCCAGGACCGAGACCTGTCCGACCGTGACTTCGTCTACGTGTGGGCCGACGGCGTGCACCCGAGGGCCCGCCTCGGCCAAGCTCAGTCGTGCGTCCTGGTTCTGCTCGGGGCCCGTCTCGACGGCACCAAGGAGCTGATCGCGATCGGCGAGGGCCTGCGGGAGTCCACCGAGTCGTGGGCGGACCTGCTGCGCGACTGCCGCCGACGCGGCATGCGCGACCCCGAACTGGTGGTCGGCGACGGCGCCATGGGCCTTTGGCGTGCGCTCGCCGAGGTGTTCCCGGCCGCGCGGCCGCGGAGATGCTGGGTTTACAAATCCCGCAATGTCACCAACTGCCTGCCCAAGTCCGCCCAGCCCGACGCGGGGAAGGCAATGCAGGAGATCTACAACGCCGAGGACCGTGACCACGCCGAGAAGGCGATCGAGACGTTCGCGAAGACCTACGGCACGAAGCGGCCCAAGGCCGTCGCGAAGATCACTGAGGGCCGGAACGAGTTGCTCGCGTTCTACGACTTCCCGGCCGAGCACTGGATCCATCTGCGAACCACGAATCCGATCGAGTCGACGTTCTCCACGGTCAAGCTCCGCACCAAGGTCACCCGCAGCGCCGGCAGCCCGGCGGCCGCGCTTGCGATGGTGTTCAAGCCGGTCGAGTCTGCTCAGGACCGCTGGCGCGCGATCACCGGCGCCCACCTGGTGTCCTTGGTCCGCTCCGGCGTACGCTTCGAGAACGGCGTCCTGGTCGAGCGCGAGGAGCAGGTCGCATGAACGTCCACGACATCGCGCAGAACCCTGACGAACACGTCCGCTTCGCGGCCTACCTCGCCGAGCTGCAGCACGTCGCGGACGCGGACGAGGTCGACCTGGTCGACCGCGTGCTCACCGACCCGGACCAGACGATGGCCCAGTCCGCCGTGCTGCGGCACCTGGACCGCCGCGCTGCCGACCTCTACCCAGGTCTCGCTTACGAGGAGTGGGTGCGGACGATGACCCAGGCCACGAGCGGCCATCCCTTCCTGGCTCAGCGCCTGCGGGAGTGGTCGATCTTCCGGGCTGTCACGCTCAAGCTGCCCTGGCAGCTGGACGACCTCCTCGCGTCGTCCAACTGGCTCCAGCTCAAGACCGCCTCCGGGATGAACGCCGAGGCCATCGAGGTTCTCGCCGACGCAGGCCGCACCAAGCGGATCCGCACCACTGCCAGGACCGGCCTCACCCACCGCAGCAAGAGCTGAAATCAACTCACCCACAACCCTTGACCATTGCTCAGGCCTGTGGCGGCGAAGCCTGGAGCCCGAAGACCCCGCGGGCTCGCAACTCGGCCAGGTCCGGCACTCGGATGCCGGGTAGTGAGTCGCTGAGGTCGGCCTCAGCGGCACGGATACTGCTCCGTGCGGCGGACTCTGTGGGGACTGCGCCAGGGCGCGACGGTTGGTTGGCCTCCGTGGACCTGGTCGCGCACCGCGACACCTGGGAGTGGCTCACAGCCCTGGCCGTCGACCACGACCACTTCCGCACCCCGCCCTCGGTCGAAGACGTCAAGGAAGGACGCATCCAGACCGTCCTGTCCGGCCGCTCCCTCGCCCCGTTTCGCCGCGTCTGAGAAGGGGCCGGTGCCGTACCCCATCGGCTGGAGTGCACGCGGTCGACCTTCTGAGCCCCGAGGACGTCTGCGCACCCGGTGAAGCACAGGACAAGGAAGCCTCAGAGTGACGCGGCCCGGAGGCAGTGTGCCGAGTGGGTCAGTTGCGTCCGGCCATGACGCCGCCGTCGACGTCCCAGATCGCGCCGGTGACCCAGGCGGTCTGGTCGGACAGGAGGAAGGCGACGGTGGCGGTGACGTCGTCGGCGGTGCCGGTGCGGCCGATCGGGTGGAAGGAGTCGAAGCCGTCCATCGCGGAGTCGAGATCCGACTTGGGGATGAACTCTTCGTAGATCGGGGTGCGCACGACGGCGGGGGCGACGGCGTTGGCGCGGATGCCGTGCGGGGCGAGCTCCATCGCGAGGTGCTGGGTGAGGGAGTGCAGTCCCGCCTTGGCCATCGAGTACGCCGAGGAGGGGGTGGCGGCGATGGCCTGGTGGGCCCACATGGAGCCGATGTTGACGATGGCGCCCTTCGCGCCGCGCTCGATCATGTTGGCGGCGAAGGTCTGGGTGAGGAAGAAGAAGGCGCGGTTGAGGTCCTGGTAGCGGTCGTAGTCCGCGGCCGTGTGCTCCAGGAAGGGCTTGGGTGCGAAGACGCCGGCGGCGTTGACCAGCAGGGTGGCGTCGGCGTGCTCCTCGGTGAGGGTGGTGCGCAGGCGGTCGACGGCCGTGGGGTCGGTGAGGTCGGCGGCCAGGCCGATGACCTGCCCGTGGGCGGACAGAGCAGTCACTGCTTCATCGGCGCTGGGCCGGCTGCGGCCGGTGATGACGGCGGTGCCGCCGGCGTCGAGGATGTGGGCCGCGATGGCCTGGCCCATGCCGCTGGTGCCGCCGATGACGATGACCTTCTGGCCGGTGAAGTCGAGGGTGGTGCTGGACATGTGGTGCTCCTGTTTCAGCGTGGTGTGGTGAAGGGCGATGTGGTCAGGGGGGTGAGGTAGCAGGCGAGCCGGCCGTGGGCTCGGTGGCTGCGGTGCTCGGTCGGCTCATGGCTTTTTGCACACGGGGGTCTCAGATGGCCATGGCCACCAGGAAGCGCGAGACCATGTTGTAGGCCGCGACGGTTGCGACGGCTTCGACTGTTTTGGCTTCGCCGAACAGGCGCTTCACCTCATCGATGACGTGGGCATCGACTTCGACCTGTTGGGTGGACTGGTCAGTCAGAGCGAGCAGGGCGAGTTCTTCTTCGTTGAATAGACCGCTGTCGATGGGGCCGGCCTTGAGTGCTTCGGCCTTTTCCCCCGTGCCGCCTGCCCGCAGGTAGGCCGGGTGGTGGACGCCCCACTCGAAGTCGGCGCGGTTGAGCACGGCCACGCGCAGCATGATCAGTTCGCGGTATTCCAGTGCCAGGTCGAACTCGGCGCGGACCCGGCCCAGGAGCGCGTTCCATCCTGTGGCGAGCGGGAAGCTCCTCAGCAGGACACGGTCGATGCCGATCAGCTCGCCGTTGGGCCGACGCGCCTTCATGCCAGCGAGGAGTTCGGGCGGGGGCGGAGGGAGGGTTCCGTCCTGCCAGGGGGTGACGCGCACGCTGCTCACGTTGTGCTCCTTGATGGTGCACCGGCCCACGATGGAATCGGGTCCTTGCCGGTGAGGGGTTGCTGCCGGCTTCGCCGGGCGAAGGTGCAGAGGTCAGGCGTAGGGATTGCAGACGAGGTAGCCGTCGATGCGGCTGAGCCGGTCCGAGACGGGGTCCGACGGGAGGGCGTGGCCGAGGTTTTCGGCCCGGACCTCACTGATTCACTGGTCGTGCTGGTACTCGTGGTTGCTGAGCGCGACCAGCAGGTGATTCGCGACGATGGTCAGTTGGGCCGGTGCGCTGACCCGGCCGGAGGCGATGTCGCCGATGGGGGCGTGGACGCGTTCGGCGGCGGTCTCGCGGAAGGCACCGAGCCGTTCGACGGTGGGCAGTGCGCCGCGGGACTTCTCCGGGTTGGCCGAGTCCATGATCCCGTCGAGTTCCGGGTCCGGACCCGGTTCGGCCGCGGTGAGGTTGCGGATCATGAAGTGGGCGACATGGGCCTGGCGCCCGAGGTGCCAGCCGATGGCGCTGGAGTCCTCGTGCGGGCGCCAGGTCACCTCGTCCGGGTTGAGGTCTTTCCACAGGTCGTCGGTGTACGCGCGGGCCCGGTCGTATTCGCGCAGCAGCGCCGTCAGCTCGTGCGTCATCGGCGCTCAGACGGTGTCGTAGACGCGCACGTCGGGTTCGGCCTTCAGCAGCGGGGACAGGCCGCCGACGACGTCACATGCGAACAGCTCGCTCGCCAGGTACGCCTGGGCGTCGGCCACGGTCCGGAAACCGTGGAGGACCTGGACATCTTCGTCGCGGACGAGAAGATCCTTGGTAGTCGCGCCGGGGGCGGTGTCGAGGAACGGCTGCTTGCTACTTCTCGTACACGCTTACGGCAGCGGCACGGTTGGCCGAGTCGACCCGCAGGGTGATCTGGAGATACGCCATGGTTATGCCTCACTCAATCAGCAGGAAGGGGGCGGGACGAGGTGTCCCGCAACGTGCCTGCCACGTTAGGCATTGCCGACAAGGTCTGGTAGATGATCTCGGTGAATCTGGCTATAAGCGATGCGTATGGGTTAGCGACGGGGGGCCGCGAGGCTGTCGGCAAGACGGAGCAGGTCCGGGCCGGCCGGGGAGTCGGCGCTCCAGACCGCTTCGAAGGAAATCTGGACCTCGCGGCCCTGGTCCATCAGGGGGCGGTGGCAGACGTCGGGCGAGGTGAGCTTGGAGCGGGGGACCATCGCCGATCCCAGGCCGAGCTTCGTCCAGTCCTCCAGGACCCGGTAGCTGGCGGCCTCGCCCGGATAAGTGTTCAGGGGCATCTCGTGCGCCTGGAAGAGCTGCGTGGTGAAGGTGGTCAGACCACAGGTGTCGGGGACGAGGATGAACTGGCCCTTGCCGGCCTCCGTGAGTTCGACGGGGGTCGCCTCCGCCGCGTCAGGAGTGACGACGACGATCGGCTCGACGTCGATGACCCGGTGTTCGAAGCGGGGCATCGCGGCCACGGCCGGGATCAGGATGATGTCGAGCTGCCCGGCCAGCAGGCCTTCACGCAGCTCCTGCATGTTCGCCTCGCGCAGCACCAGGTCCCGCGGCGTGGGAAGGCCCTGAACCATGCTGAACGCCCGGGCTACCAGGTGCGAGCCGATCAGCGGCGAAACGCCCATGCGGATCTTCTGCTCGCCGGGTTCGGTCAGCCGCCGGGCCTCCGCTCCGACGGCGTCGAGCGCGACGAGGGCGCGCTCGATCAACGGCAGGATCCGAATACCGAACGCGGTCTGCGTCACGCCGCGCGGCGACCGCTCGAACAGCTTGTCACCGAGGCGTTCCTCCAGCTTGGCGATCCCGTTCGACAGCGCGGGCTGCGTCACCCCGTAGGCTCTTGCGGCGGCGCTGAACGACCTGGTCTCGGCGACCGCCTGCGCGTACCGGAGACCTTCGAGATTCAGGCGGTCCATTGCCATAGCCAAGGCTTATCGCTCCATTCACTGATGTCCCCTACCGGGCCGCATTTCCTCTGCCTACGGTGAGGATCTCTCTCATGCAGCATAACCAGCAGCTATAAGCACCGTCGTGCAGAACGGAAGGCATCATGTCGGACAAGGCCGTGGCCGTGGTCGTGACCGAGCCCCGCGGGCCCCTGCACCCCGCCACGGCCGAGACGCTCCCGCCACCCACCGGGTGGGTCCGCGTATCGGTGGTGGCGAGCGGGGTGTGCAACGCCGACATCGCAACAGCCGCCGCCACCGGCAAGGACACCGCCTTCCCCGTCACCCCAGGCCACGAGGTCGCCGGCGTCATCGCCGAGATCGGCGACCAGGTCGAGGGGTGGGCGGCCGGCGACCGGGTGGCCGTTGGCTGGTTCGGCGGCAGCTGCGGCCACTGCACGTACTGCCGTACAGGCGATGTCGTCCACTGCGCCGAGCGCAAGATACCCGGCCTGTCCTACCCGGGCGGATGGGCGCAGAGCATCACCGTGCCCGCCGACGCGCTCGCCCGCATCCCCGACCGCCTCGACCTCTTCGACGCCGCCCCGTTCGGCTGCGCGGCCGTGACGACCTTCAACGCCATCCGCAGGGCCGGCACCCGTGCCGGAGGACGGGTCGCCGTCTTCGGGATCGGCGGCCTGGGCCATCTCGCCGTGCAGTTCGCCGCGAAGCTCGGCTACGAGACCGTCGCCATCGCCCGCGGCGGCGACCGCGAGAAGCTCGCCCGCGAACTCGGCGCCCACCACTACATCGACAGCGACACCCAGGCCCCCGGCGCCGCCCTCACAGCACTCGGTGGGGCCGACCTGATCGTCTACACCGCCTCCACCACCACCCCCGTGGACGAACTCCTCACCGGCCTGGCCGTGCACGGGCAGCTCACCCTCGCCGGCATCGACGCCGGCTCCCTCACCGTCCCGGCGGCCCGGCTGGTCATGAACGGCCACACACTCACCGGACACCTCACCGGCAGCCCCCGCGAGACGGAAGAAGCCATGGCCTTCGCCGTCACCACAGGTGTGCGCCCCCTGATCGAGCGGATGCCGCTGGAGAAGGCCACCGACGCCGTCACCCGACTGCGCGTGGGAGCTCCCCGCTTCCGCACCGTCCTGGACACCGGCGTCAACGAGTAGCCGGCCACCCTTGCCCTCGACCCGATGCCGTAACCACCGACGACCGCGGGGGTTCAGCCTGCTCGGAATGGAGCCACACATGTCCCACCAGGAAAGCCACGACGTCATCGTGGTCGGTGCCGGAGCTTCCGGCCTCGCCGCTGCTACCACGCTGCACGCCGCCGGCCGTGACGTCGTCGTCCTGGAGGCCCGCGACCGCACTGGCGGACGCCTGCTCTCCGCTCCTGCCGAGCACCCGGGGCGTGCGCTCGATCTGGGAGCCACCTGGTTCTGGGACGGCGAGGAGCGCGTACGGGCGCTGGCCACGCACAACGGCCTCGCCACCTTCGAGCAGCACCTCGCAGGCGACACGATGCTCCAGGAGACGACCGGCATCCGCCGCCTCACCGGCAACCTGATCGGCGTCCCCTCCCGCCGTTTCGCCGCCGGGGCGCAGAGCATCACCGCCGCCCTCGCCGCCGCGCTGCCCACCGGCACTCTGTGGCTGGACACGCCCGTCACCGCAACCCAGCCGGGCGGCCACGGCGGCCTCGACGTACTCACCCCGGCCGGCAGACTGCACGCCGACCACGTGATCCTTGCCGTTCCCCCGGCCCTCGCCCTGGAGCGCATCGACCTCGCCGACACGCTCCCCGCCGACCTCGTACGCCTGGCCCGGTCCACACCGGTCTGGATGGGCACCGCCGTCAAGGTCGTCGCCCACTACCCTGCCGCCTTCTGGCGCCAGGACGGGCTGGCGGGTGCGGCGTTCAGCAGGACCGGACCGCTCCAGGAGATCCACGACATGTCCGGGCCCGACGGCGACCCCGCCGCGCTCTTCGGCTTCGCCCACGCCCGCACCGTGCGCCCCGGCTTCGAGCAGGCTGTCACCGCACAACTCGCCCGGCTCTTCGGCCCGGCCGCCAGCTCCCCTGTGGCCCTGCACGTGCAGAATTGGAGCACCGAGCAGTGGACCGCCCCGTCCACCGTGCAGCACCTCACCGACCATGCGCTCTTCGGCCACCGCCTCTATCAGCAGCCGGCCCTCGACGGGCGTCTGCACTGGGCCTCGACCGAGACGGCCACCGACCACGCCGGACACATCGAAGGCGCCCTCGCCGCCGGCGAACGCGCGGCCCGAGCCGTCCTTGCAGCGCCCGCTGACGCCAGCGACACCGCCCTCGGCACCACCGCCCCCACCAGGTAGCCCACACGGATCCGAAGTCGACGTCGTCCTCGTTGGCGGGGACCCGCCACCCGGATCGGCTGCGGATCAACGCACGGCTTCCGTACAGACCAGGAGAGAGATGATCAACGCCGCACCCGATGCCACGCTGGGACATATATCCCACCCCGCACATGCCCAACGGCGGATCCTACGCGTCCTGGTCGCCTCACAGATCCTCAGCGGCGCCGGTCTCGCCGCGGGCGTCACCGTCGGCGCCCTCCTCGCCCAGGACATGCTCGGCACCACCAGCCTCGCCGGACTGCCCAGCGCCCTGTTCACCGGCGGCTCCGCCCTCGCCGCCATCAGCGTCGGCCGCATCTCCCAAGCCAGAGGACGCCGCCCGGGCCTCGCCACCGGCTACCTCACCGGCGCCATCGGCTCCGCAGGCGTCATCACCGCCGCCGTCCTCGACAACCCCGTACTGCTGTTCATCGCCCTGTTCATCTACGGCGCCGGAACCGCCACCAACCTCCAAGCCCGCTACGCCGGAGCCGACCTCGCCCCACCCGGCCGCCGCGCCCGCGCCGTCTCCACCGTCCTGGTCGCCACCACCCTCGGCGGCGTCGCCGGCCCCAACCTCGCCGCCCCCGCAGGCACCCTCGCCGAACACCTCGGCATCCCCCACCTCACCGGCCTCTTCGTCATCTCCGGCGCCGCCTACGCCCTGGCCGCAACCGTCCTTGCCCTCTGGCTCCGCCCCGACCCGCTGCTCCTGGCCCGAGCCATCGCCCAGGCCAAGGAAGCCGACGCCGCTGCCGACCCGGCCACCACCGACAAGGCCGAAACGGGTGAAGCTCGCGGCGGTGTGGTCCTCGGCGCCCTGGTAATGATCCTCACCCAGCTCGTCATGGTCGCGATCATGACCATGACGCCAGTGCACATGCACGACCACGGCCACAGCACCGCAGCCTCCGGCCTCGTCATCGGCATTCACATCGGCGCCATGTACCTGCCCTCCCCCTTCACCGGCTGGCTCGTCGACCGCTACGGCCACATGAAGATCGCCGCCGCCTCCGGAATCACCCTGCTGGCGGCCGGTGTCCTCGCCGCCACCGCGCCCGCCGACTCCGTCGCCCTCCTCGCACTGGCCCTGGCCCTGCTCGGGCTCGGCTGGAACTTCGGCCTCGTCTCCGGCACCGCGATCATCACCGACACCGTCCCGCTCGCCACCCGCGCCAAGACCCAGGGACTGGTCGACGTCTCCATCGCCCTCGCCGGCGCCACCGGCGGCATCACCTCCGGCATCATGGTCGCCGCCACCAGCTACCCCGCCCTCGCTTTCACCGCGGGCACCCTCTCCCTCGCCCTCCTGCCCGCCGTCGCCGCCACCGCCTACCGCCGATGAACCCTGACATCCCCGCGCCGGACATCACCATCGACGGCACCGGCCTGCTCTGCGTCACCCTCCTGCTCCGCCTGCGCAAAGAGATCGACGGCGCCGAGCCGGGCACCGTCGTCCACATCATCGCCACCGACCCAGCCGCACCACTCGACCTGCCCGCCTGGTGCCACATGACCGGCCACCACTACCTCGGGCCTGTACCGAACGCCGCCGACGTGCCGGTGTACGCACTGCAGATCGCTGCGGGTGCCCGCTCTGTCCGAGCAGGCGCCCCTTGGCGTGCGGATGATTCGGAAGGCTGACGGCTCGTATCACCTTGGCAGCTTCGCCGTGCGTTCGGGATGGGCGGTCCCCACGTAGTGCATGGCGGTCTTCTCCGTGATTCCGAAGAGCCTCATCAGCCGGAGGGGATCCGCTGTTTCTGCTGCTTCGTTGAGAATGCGGTCCTGGCGCAGGTGGACCAGGGTGAGGCCTGGCGGCACGTCGACACGGAGCAGGGTCTTACCGACGGCGGGGTGGTCGGGGTCAAGCGCGGATCTCTGACTGACGGGCAGGCGGGGGTTGGTCGAGGCGGGCCAGCGGCGGTGTCGGTAGTCAAGCCAGTCGGCGGCGATCTGGTGGGTGAGTTCCTCCAGGTAAAGGGTGTGCCTCCGAAGGCCGCGACGGATGGCGAGGGTGCCGCCCGGCCTGGACGGCCCGCGACGGGAGGCACCACCCGGATTACCGGGGGCCGAGGCGTCGGGCGGCACGCTGCTCCGATGGGCACACCTATGACGAGAAGCTGCGGCTGTTACCGGTGCTGAGAGCACGGACGGCAGGCACCTGACCGCCCTCGGCGCCTCCACCCAGGGCTCAGATGTCGCTGTCGATTCCGGTCACCGCGGGCGGGCCGAGAGAGGCGTCGGATTCGTCGATTCCTGCCTTCTGCAAGGCTGCGGATAGAATTCTGCTGGCATTTAGTTCGGCCTCGTATCGATCCCGGGCCTCCACTTCCAGACGTACAGAGAAGGTACCGTCTTCGTTGAGCGTGAGCAGGTCCAATCCCTCGCTCTCGCTCACATTCGTGTGCTGCGAAGCCAGTGTGCCCTCCAGGGCGGCCCTCGTGGAGTCGGTGATATCGGTGCCAAATGTGCCGGGAACGGTGATGACGAAGTTGGTCATCGTGGCTACCGGTCCCTTTGCTCGAAAACACGCCGCGCCACCGCTGCCTCGTCATCCACCAAACCCACCGCGTCGGGCCGCCCGAGCACGGCGCCGCAGTTCTCGCACAGCTTCTCGTCGCCGGCGGGTGTACCGCACGCCTTACAGAATCGTTGAGCCTGTTGGTCCTTTTCTGATGTCACGATGATTCCGCCCTCTGCTGTGTACGAACGGCTGCAAAGATCGGGTACCCAGCCGTGGCCCTCTGACTCCTGGCTATTCACTACCCTGGGATCCCGTGAAGGCTTTTCGGCCCTACGTCGGGCGCGCCACCGACGGCTCGGTGCGTCACCTGCCCGACTACAACCGCCCCAGTCGCTGGTGCCTTGGACGACATCCGAGCAGCCACGGCACCGGCTCCGCTGGTTTCATCCGTCGTTCACTGTCAGGCGAGGAAGATCCCGACGACCAGGAGGTCGCCGTGGGGATGGACGCTCACTGCCTGGTCACGGCTGGGCAGGGGACGGCCTACGGCTGCGTACGCGAAGCCGTCATGGAGGGCGGTGTCCTTCGCGTCATGCCGGACCCCCAGGCGCTGGAGAGATCGAAGCCGTCATTGAGGCGCCGGCGCAAGATGTGGTTCCGGGAACTGGCGAAAGCCCACCCCCACCCTCTCGCCATCCGATCCCGCACTCGCCCTGAGCGTGTTCCCTACGCCCTCCTGGACGCCCGGACAACCGAGACCGGCGGCCTGCGATGGGTACGCCAACTCCGCCTGCTGAACCGCTGGACAGTGGACGCGGCGATTCCCTCGCTGCGTCTCACCTCCTGGCCGACGGGGACTACTGGCACGGCCTGCACTCCGAGTAGCACGCCGCCCCACACGTACGGCGCAACGTGGCCAACGACGCCTAGGCGGAGCGCTCGGACCGGTGGCCGGCCCCAGGAGGCGAACGGGTGGCGGAGGCCTTCGGGAGCGAGTGCTGGATCGTCTACTTCGCGTACCCCGATGGCATCGAGGTCTGCGACATCAGCCGGCTGAGCTGATAGGCGCCTCGCTTCACGGCGGCCTGTTCCAGCGGCGGCATTACATCGTGAGAGGTGGCGACATCGGCCGCTGCAGCGCTCTCACGTCTGCCCCGACACACACCGGGCTGCCACCCGGCCCCGTTGCCGGCTGTGGCATCGCGAGCTGAGGTGTGGAGGAGCACGCTGGATGTTAAGAGCACGTCCATCGTCATCCACGCCCCCGTGCTATCGCGCAGCTCGTGTGCTCGACACCCTGCACGCAGAGAGTGCCTTCCTCTTGGACCGACAGAACCTGTCGACAGGATTCACCGTCCCAGCTCAGGAGGCAATTTCGTAGTCCTTCCCCACTTCCGTTCCTATCTCAACCGAACGGCGGGGCTAGGGCGTGTTTCGAAAGTAGCGCCGTCCGCCCGGAGGGCGGGTCCGGCGGCGTCTGGTGCGTGCGATCGCAAGGCGGAGGGTCGCCCCGATACTGGGTGTATCGGGGTGATCCCGACAACGCGGCGAGCGTGCGTGCCAGGCGCCGCCGGACAGGCGGGACTTTCGAAACACGCCCTAAGGGCTGTCCCGCAATTCCTGGTGGATCAGCGCGCGGCGTCGGATGCGGTGCACCGCAAGGCGGAGAGGCGCCCGCATACTGGATTTATCCGGGCGTTTCGACAACGCGGCGAGGTGCCGTAGCTGTCGTCGTGCGGCCGCCTGGAATTGCGGGACAGCCCTTACGAGCACACCGACACCAGCGTCGCTACGTGTCCGTTCCCCATCTCGCCACGGGCCCGCCACCGCCCGAAGAATGATCCGATCTCGTGCCCGGCCACGACTGCGCCCGGAACCGTGAGCGTGCCGACGAACGTTCCGGTGTCCATGGTCGCCCCATCGCCGGTGCCCATGGCCGACCCGTCGAAGGAGATCGCGCATGCGTCGAAGTCGAGCCACCGTCCGGTCAAGGGGAACCATGCTTTGAAGACGCTCTCCTTGGCGCTGAAGATCAATCGGTCCCAGGCGATCTCTGGACGGCGTAGCGCGAGTCTCGCGACATCGTCGCGCTCCTTCGGGAGGAGCACCGCATTCGCCACTCCCTCGGGCAGTGCGAGATTCGGTTCGGCATCCACGCCGATCGCGGTGACCGATGAGCGGGGCGCCACCACCGCCGCCCGGTACCCGTCGCAGTGAGTCATGCTCCCGACGATACCGACCGGCCAGACAGGGGCCCGTAGCTCCTGATACACAATGGGCCCCTGGGCTGCCCCGAGGCGCGTCAAGGCCCTACGTGCGCACCATCGCACCGTGGCGAATTCGCGCCTGCGCCGCTCCACAGCGTTGCGTACGAGTTCCGCTTCCTCCGGGTACAGGGGAACGTGCGGCGGATCGGCAAACGATTCTGATAGTTCCGCTTCCGGAGGCTGAAGTCCGACCAGCAGCCCGGATGCCGCCTTGGTGCCGGATTCCTCGGTCTGCGGCGTCGTGTCGGGGCCTGGCGTGGTCACGTCTGGATTCCTTCGGGTGGGCCGTATCACGGAGGCGTGCCAGGAACCCGTGCTCCGAAACGGCCCGGGGCGGGCCGGGCCGCTCCGAGCGTGCCGAGCGATCACGCCGCAGCACAGGAGAGCAGCGGGCGCACAGGCAGCAGATCAGGCCGGGACCTCATCGAACTGCCGCCAGGGCCTCTGAGCCCCGCACGGCGCAGATGCTCACGCGGCGGCTGTAGCGCTGCAGGGCCAGCTGCCCGTCGTGCGGTTCCCCCGCATAGCTCTCCAGCATCGCCCCGAGGGGGACGACGCGCAGGGCGCCGGCGCGGAAGAACTCGGCAGCCAGAGGCACCGTGCTGCTCCCCTCTGCGTGGAGGCCCACGGTCTGCAGGTAGCGGCGCATCGGATGGAGGGTCCGCACGATTTCCTCTCGCGGCAAGGGCTTGACCCAGACCGTTCCGAACAGGGGGGAGGCGGAGAGGCCGGGCCGGGTGTCCGCGAGAACGTGCCAGCAGCCGTTGGGCGCGCTGAATATCCGTGTGAGGCCCAGGTGCTCCTCCAGGTGCGCGACGGCGACCACATTGGTGATCTCCGCCTGCTCAGCCGTCCCTCTCGGGAATTCCGGGAAGGCGGGCGCCTCCGCCGACAACGCGTCCGCGATGGCGCGGGCCTCCGCGAACAGCACGTCCGGATCGGCCGTGTCGACGTAGACGACCTGAGGGCTGGTGCAGGTGCGCTGGCCGTTGCTCAGCACGTCCCGGGCCAGCCTCCGCAGCGTCTCCCCGCTTCCGCGGGCACCCGTGCGGTCGAGATAGGCGAGGGAGATCTTGGGCCCCCATTCTACGAGCCTGCACCCCTGCGGAAGGAACTGGGCGACCCCTGCGACGGCTTCCTCGGTTCCCCAGACCGCCACGGCGTCGGCCGGCCGGCACAACTGACGCAGCCACTCGGTGTTGCGGGAGGAGAAGCGCAGCACCACCAGTCGGCTGCGGAGCTCTCCGGACGGATCGGCGTCAGCGAGGGCGGCCAGGGCGTGCTGGGTGAACAGGCTCTCGGAACCGCTGGTCTTGACGACGTTGACGTTTCCGGCGAGCAGGCCTTCGACGACGCTCAGCACCCCGCCCGCCGCCACGTTCTTCGGGGCGATGTGGACCAGTGTGCCGATGGGCTGCCACAGCTCCACGGCGTCGTCCGCGAAGGGCGCCGGGACCGGCCGGTGCGGCGAGCTGCCTCCGAGCTCGGCGGTCAACTGGGCGGACAGCAGCTCGGGAGCGAGGGCCGAGGCGAGGGCGGCCAGGGAGGATTCCGCGTCGGCGGCGGGCAGACCGGTAGTGGAAGGGTCGGTCAGGTCGGCGAACAGCCGACGGTACTCGGCGCTGTCCGGATCGGCGAGAAGGCTCGCGAACCTGCCGCAGGCATCCAGGACATGACTGGTTTCGAGAGGGCCTGGCAGGGAGGGCAGGATGCCGCCCAGGGCGCCCAGACGGCAGCCGGCCTCCTGGTCGTCGATCCACTCCCCCTGCCAGTAGTAGGGAGTGGTGTGCGAGGCGGTCTTCATCGGGTCTCCAGGAGTTCCGCCGCGGCGACGGCGCAGTTGCGGTTGCGGCGCACACCCGCCCGGCCGTGGACCTCGAACCACGGGGTGGCGATCCCGCAGTCACCCGGCGGGTGCAGGGTGCCCAGGTCGGCCATCAGGATGGTGTGGGCGGGGAGCGACGTGATGAACGGAGAGACGAACTGCAGGTACCCGGGGGTACCGTGCTCCAACGGCTCCAGGGTGCGCACGTCTCGGACCACGCACCGGGACCAGACGGGCACGTGGAAGTGGTGTGCGTGGCACTCGATGTACGGCAGACAGTGCTCCACCGATCCGTAGCAGTCCCGGATCCGCTCCTCCGCGATGCCGAGCCGGCGCTCGATCGCGGCACGGAACTCGCCCCGGCCGATGGCCCGGTCCGCGTGCCCCTTCCATCCGCCGCCGGTCAGAACCGTCGATCCCTCCGGCAGGTCCAGACAGGGAACGCCCATCGCTTCCATGCGCTCCAGCACGGCGTGCAGCAGTGCGGGGAACCCGACGATCCGCACCGGCTCGTCACGCGCCGCGAACTCCAGAAGGGCGTCGACGGAGCCCATGATGTTGAACTCGTGCCCCTCTCCGGTGTTCCGCAGCGTGTGTACGGCCGAGGCGACGGGCGCGAAGTCGCAGAGTTCGTTGAGTCCGTGCGCGGCACCGACGGAGAGCCGCGGATCCGGCTCGTAGCCGCAGACGAGGTAGTTGGCGGGGCGCTCGACGTCGATCAGACCGAGCGCCTTGATCGTCCAGGCGTCCATGCGCTGGGCCGTTCCGAAGGACCAGTCGTCGAAGCCGATCTCGGTCTTCTCTCCGCCTGTGCCGGAAGAGGTGAGCCGCAGCGTAATGGAATCACCGGCGACGGAACTCAACGCATGCCGCTTGAACAGGTTCACGTGGATGTAGGGCAGGTCGGCGATCTGCTCGATGCCGGTGATGTCCGGCGAACCGGCTCCCCGCCACATGGCCCCGTACAGCGGGTTCCGGGCCGCGTGCCATGTGTTGATCTCCCGCATGGCCGTGACGAACAGGTCGTCGGCGGCCTCGTCCGCACGGAACGGGTCGGAGATGTCGCACAACTCCTGGACTTTGGCCAGAGCCTCCGTGTCAGGCACCTCCAGCGGTCGGAAGTACTTACCGAGGGAGGGGAGTCGGCGTGCGAGGTCGGCGTCGGAGGACGACGCGGTTGTCATGGCACTCCTTGGTTGATCAGCTCGTACATGGATCTCAGCGAGGGGCGCCGGGGTGATGGGGGCCGGCGCCGGCCCCCGCCGCCGGGCAGCGGCACCACGCGGGCTCCGCGGGGATCGCTCGCACGATCCCCGCCCCCCGCGTCCGGACAGGGTGGTGATGCCGCCGAGGCCTTGCCCATCGCCCCGGAGGGCCAGGAACGTCGGTGTCAGGCGACCAGCGCGCCTTCGGACGCCGCGAGCTTCTCGGCGCCGGCCGCGGCGGAGAGCTCCGCGAAGGCCGCCGCCAATTCCTGCGCACCCCGACGAACCGTCTCGAACGGACGCGCCAGCGAGATCCGGATGAACCGCTCGCCGCTCTTCGGGTCGGCCCAGTGGAATGGTGAGCAGGGCAGCACGTGCACACCCCGGGTGACCAGCAGTTTGTACAGGTCACCGGAGCCGGGCCCGTCCTCGGGCAGCGAAACCCGGGCGACGCTGATCTGCGAAGTCGGGTCGGCCAGCTCCAGGCCGACCGCCTCGATCGCCTGCTTGACCACCGCACGGTTGCGCCCCACCATGTCGCGGGCCCTCTCGTAGCCGCCGTCGACCCAGTCCCCTGCCAGCGCGGTGACCAGGCGCAGCACCACGGGCGAGGCCGCCAGCAGCGACTCCGAGAACGCCCGGTAGAGAGGCAGGGTGGTGCGCTCGCTGAAGGCCAGCAGGCCAATCTTCAGCTCGTGGGTGGGCCACAGCTTGCCGGTGTCCTCGATGACGATCCAGTCCGCGCCGGCTGCGTCCAGCACCTCGTAGGCGTCGTACTGCGCGTCCCGGACCTGGCCGCGGAAGCTGGCGTCGATGATCACGGTCTGCCCGTTCCGGGCGGCGTGCTCGGCCAGCGAACGCAGGTGGCCGCGCGGCGTGATGAGACCGGTGGGGTTGTTGGGGTGGGTCACCACGATGGCGTTGACCGGTGCTTCGGGCCACTCCCGGTTCATGAGCTGGCGCTCGGACATCGGCACCAGCTTCAGCCCGCGGGTGGTGAACAGGTCCGCGATGTTGTCGAAGGTCGGGTGCAGCACTGCGATGGTGGCTCCGGCCGGCAGGGCTCGCGCGACGATGTCCGTGGCCAGCGTGGACGAGTAGCAGCTGAAGATCCGCCCTGTCCCGATGGGCGCGCTGTACTGGCCGATGCCGTGCAGGAACGCCGTGTGTGCCTCGCGCTCGATGTCCTGGAACGGGCGGCTCGACGCCTCCGCGAACATGTCCGGAATGCGGGCGACGATGGCGGCCTGCTCCGGCGTGAGACCGAGGCGGGCATGACCGTCCGTCAGGTTCAGTCCGCCGTCGGCATCCGTCAGCGCGTCGACCTCCATCGTCGTCAGATTAACAACGTCACTCATGGAAAAATCAGCCCCTTGTAGCTGTTCGGAAGACATTGCGAACCGAATTCACTGACGAACCTTATGCACTGGCGTATTTTTACGCCTGTCCCTTCTAAGGGGGACCGAATTGCCGGGGCGGCCGCTCCTATACTGCGTATTCCGGCCGGGAAGAGGGGCCGACCCGTTCTGAGGAGAACATCCCATGCACCACCTGATGCTGACGGCGGAGGAAAACGCCGCCCTGCTCCCCTGGCTCACCGAACTCGCCTCCGTCCACAGCACGATCGAGGATCCGGAACTGCTCAGGCGATCCCCGGTGCTGGCCTGTTCCCTACCCTCGCGGCTGCTCGAATTCCTTGAGGAGTACCGCCGGAACGAACCCTCGGCCGTGTGCCTGATCTCCGGCCTGGCCGTGGACGAACGGACGCTGGGGCCGACGCCGGAACACTGGCGCAACACCCAGCACGGCTCGACGGCGCTGCCGCAGGAGATCTTCTTCATGCTGTGCGCCGCCCGGCTGGGCGACGTGTTCGGCTGGTCCACCCAGCAGGACGGCCGGCTCATGCACGACGTCCTGCCGATCAAGGGCCACGAACACTACGAGCTGGGCTCGAACAGCCTGCAGCACTTGTCCTGGCACACCGAGGACGCCTTCCACCCATGCCGGGGCGACTACGTCTCACTCATGTGCCTGAAGAACCCGGACGACGCCGCCACCATGATCTGCGACGCCGGCTCGCTGGACTGGCCGGCTCTGGACGTGGACGCCCTGTTCGAATCGGTCTTCACTCAGATGCCCGACAATTCCCACCTGCCGCAGAACACCGCCGAGTCCACCGGCGACCCCGTACAGGACCGGTTGCGGAAGCGGAGTTTCGATCTCATCCGGTCCTGGAACGACAATCCGGTGCAACGACCCGTCCTCTTCGGTGACCAGCACGGTCCCTACATGGCACTGGACCCGTACCACATGAAGCAGGAAGACTGGTCAGAGCGTTCGGTAAATGCGTTCCGGGAACTCTGTGAACAGATCGAGAAAAACATGCGGGACCTGATTCTGCGGCCCGGTGACATAGTCTTCATCGACAATTTCCGCGCGGTGCACGGCCGCCGTTCCTTCCGGCCCCGGTACGACGGTTCGGACCGCTGGCTTAAACGGTTGAACATCACACGGAACATCCGCGGCTCCAGGAGCTGGCGTCCCTCGGCCGCGGACCCGGTCATCTACTGAGCGAGGCAGGCGCCGAGTTCGTCCCCGGCCAGCACGAGGCGCCGGCGGAGTTCATCGAGCTCCGCCTCCTCCACGTTGCTGAAACTCACCCGGAAGGTGCCCCGGTCGTCCGGCCGGAAGGCCGTACCGGGCAGGACCAGGGTGTCGTACCGGACGACCAGGTCGCGGACCACTTCCTCAGTACCCCGGTCCGCGAAGGGGTGCCGTACCCAGCCGAAGAAGCCGCCGCTGGAGAGGAGTTCGAAGCCGCCCGGCCTGCCCGCCATCACTGCGTCGAACCGTGCCTTCTTCGCCGCCACCTCGGCGGCCCGGGCGGCCCTCCATTCCCCGGCCGCGGTCAGCCCGGCCCAGGCGGCCTCCTGGCCGACCCGGGGAGCGCAGATGGCCACGCAGTCCAGCAGCTTCATCACCTCCCGCCCGACCTGGGGAGAACCGACCACCGCACCGACCCGGTAGCCGGGAATGGCCAGGTCTTTGGAGAAGCTGTGCAGGCTGATGACACTACGGCCCCAGTCGGGCCGCGCGAACAGTCCGTGTGCCGGATCCTGCGTGCCGCGGAAGGTCCGGTATGTCTCGTCGAGAACCAACGCTACGCCCCGCCGCTCGGCCAGGGCGGCGAACCCGGCGATGACATCGGGCGGGAGCACGACGCCGCTCGGGTTCCCGGGCGTCACCAGGACGATGGCCCTGGTCCGCTCGTTCAGCAACTTCTCGCAGGCGGTCGGGTCCGGGAGCAGGCCGGCCCCCGGCTCCAAGTAGGCCGGCCGGATGCCGTTCATCCGCAGCCACATGTCGTGGTTGAAGTAGTAGGGCAGGGCGTGCTTGGGGCTGATCTGCAGGCCGGCGGCGAGCCGGGCGGGCCGCCAGCC
>NZ_JBMNDO010000199.1:0-8454 GCF_052542855.1 Streptomyces sp. SAS_281 | reverse complement strand
CTCCCCCCCCCCCCCCCCCCCCCCCCCCCCCCCCCCCCCCCCCCCCCCCCCCCCCCCCCCCCCCCCCCCCCCCCCCCCCCCCCCCCCCCAGGAGGCGGTTCAGGCGCCCGCCCTCCGCTTGTTCCACACGTCGAAGCCGACCGCCGCGAGCAGCACCAGGCCCTTGATGACCTGCTGCCAGTCGGTGCCGACCCCGACCAGGTTCATGCCGTTGTTGAGCACGCCGAGGACCAGGCCGCCGATGATGGCTCCCAGGACGGTGCCCACACCGCCGCTCATCGACGCCCCGCCGATGAACGCGGCCGCGATGGCCTCCAGCTCGAAGTTCACCCCCGCCTTCGGAGAGGCCGCGTTGAAACGCGCCGCGAAGACCAGGCCGGCCAGCGCCGCGAGCATCCCCATGTTGAGGAAGACCGCGAAGGTCACCTTCCGGTCCTTGACCCCGGACAGCTTCGCGGCGGGCAGGTTGCCGCCGATCGCGTACACGTGGCGGCCGATCACGGCGTTGCGCATCAGGTAACCGAAGCCGACCAGCAGCACGGCCAGGATCAGCAGCACCACCGGCGCGCCCTTGTAACTGGCCAGCAGCAGCGTCGTGACCAGCACGGCGGCGACCAGCGCCGTCACCTTCAGCGCGAACAGGCCCGTCGGCAGGGTCTCCAGCGTGAACTCGCGCTGCCGCCGCCGGTCCCGCAGCTCCTGGAACACCACGTAGGCCGCCAGCCCCAGGCCCAGCAGCAGCGTGATGTTGTGGTAGTTCGTCTCCGGACCCGCCTCGGGCAGGAAACCGTTGGCGACCCTCTGCATGCCCTCCGGGAACGGGCCGAGCGTCTGGCCCTTGAGGAAGATCTCCGTCAGCCCCCGGAACAGCAGCATGCCCGCGAGCGTCACGATGAACGACGGGATGCCGACGTACGCGATGAAGAAGCCCTGGAGCGCCCCCGCGACGGCCCCGAGCAGCAGGGTGAGGACCACGGCGACCGGCCAGGCCACATGGTGCTCGACCATGAGCACCGCCCCGACGCCTCCGACCAGCGCCATCAGGGAGCCCACCGACAGGTCGATGTGCCCGGCGATGATGACGATCATCATGCCGATGGCCAGGATCAGGATGTAGCTGTTCTGGAGCACCAGGTTGGAGACGTTGCGCGGAAGCAGCAGGTCGCCCCCCGTCCAGATTTGGAACAGGAGCACGATCAGACCGAGCGCGAAGAGCATGCCGTACTGGCGCATGTTCCGCCGTACGCCGTCCAGGAGCACCCGGAGGACCGGGACCCCCGTCGGCGGTGCCCCGCTCTGGCCCGAGGGCGGGGTGGCCTTCGTGTGAGTGCTGACGTCGGTGCTCATGCCTGCTGTCCTTCGGTGGGGGTGGTGCCCGCGGTGGCCACCGGTGGTACGGGGGTGTCCTGGGTCATGTGCCGCATCAGCACTTCCTGGGTGGCGTCCTCGCGGGCGACCTCGCCGGTCAGCCGGCCGGCGGCCATGGTGTACACGCGGTCGCACATGCCGAGCAGTTCGGGCAGCTCGGAGGAGATGAAGAGGATCGCCTTGCCCTCGGCGGCGAGCCGGTCGATCACGGTGTAGATCTCGAACTTGGCGCCCACGTCCACGCCGCGTGTGGGCTCGTCCAGGATGAGGACGTCCGGACCGGTGAGGATCCACCTGCTGAGGACGACCTTCTGCTGGTTGCCCCCGGAGAGCCGGCCGACCGGTTCCAGGACGTTCGGCGTCTTGATGTTCATGGTCCGCCGGTACCGCTCGGCCACCTTGCGTTCCTCGTGGCCGTCCACCACACCCCGACGGGCGAGGGAGCCGAGCGAGGCGAGCGAGATGTTGCGGCCCACCGAGTCCCCGAGGTCGAGGCCGTAGTGCTTGCGGTCCTCGGTGACGTACGCGATGCCGTGGCCGACCGCCTCGGGCACCGTACGGGTCCGCACCTCGCGGCCGTCCCTGAGGACGGTGCCCCGCTCGTAGTGCCCGTACGAGCGCCCGAAGACGCTCATCGCGAGCTCGGTCCGGCCGGCGCCCATGAGCCCGGCGATGCCCACGATCTCGCCGCGGCGGACCTGGACCGAGACCCCGTCGACCACCTTGCGGGCGCGGTCGAGCGGGTGGCGCACCGTCCAGTCCCTGACCTCCAGGGCGGGCCGGGCGTCGGTCTCGCCGGTGTACGGGGTGCGGTCGGGGAAGCGGCTGTCGAGGTCCCGGCCCACCATGCCGCGGATGATGCGTTCCTCGGTGGTGGCCGGGTCGTTGACGTCCAGGGTCTCGATGGACCGGCCGTCGCGCAGGATGGTGACCGAGTCGGCGATCCTGGCGATCTCGTTCAGCTTGTGCGAGATGATGATCGAGGTGATGCCCTGATCCTTCAGCTCCCGCATCAGCCGCAGCAGCTTCGCGCTGTCCTCGTCGTTGAGCGCGGCGGTGGGCTCGTCCAGGATCAGCAGCCGGACGTCCTTCGCCAGCGCCTTCGCGATCTCCACCAACTGCTGCTTGCCGACACCGATGTCGGCGACCCGGGTCTCCGGATGGTCGTCCAGACCGACCCGCTTGAGCAGCGCGGACGCCCGGCGCAGCGACTCACGCCAGTCGATGATCCCGCGCCGGGCGGGTTCGTTGCCCAGGAAGACGTTCTCGGCGATCGACAGATGCGGGACGAGCGCGAGTTCCTGGTGGATGATGACGATCCCGCGCTGCTCGCTGGCCCGGATGTCCCGGAAGCGGCACGGTTCGCCGTCGAGGAGGATCTCGCCCTCGTACGAGCCGTGCGGGTGGACGCCGGAGAGCACCTTCATGAGCGTCGACTTGCCGGCACCGTTCTCCCCGCACAGGGCGTGCACCTCGCCGCGCCGCACGGACAGGGTCACCTCGGAGAGCGCCCTGACACCGGGGAACGTCTTGACGATGGACCGCATTTCGAGGACGGGGCCGGGTGCGGCGGGGGCTTCGGGTGCGGCGGGGCTCACCCGAGCTCCTTGGCGTCGATGTAGCCGGAGTCGACCAGGACCTTGCGGTAGTTCGTCTTGTCGACGCTGACCGGGTCGAGCAGGAAGGCGGGCACGACCTTCTTGCCGTTGTCGTACGTGGACTCGTCGTTGACCTCGGGCTTCTTGCCGTTCAGCACGGCGGTCACCATGTCCGCCGCGACCTGGGCCAGGGCGCGGGTGTCCTTGTAGACGGTCTGGGTCTGCTGGCCCGCGATGATCGACTTCACGGAGGCGACCTCCGCGTCCTGACCGGTGACGACCGGGAGCGGCTTGGACTTGCTCCCGTAGTCGTCGGACTTCAGGGCGGACAGGATGCCGATGGAGATGCCGTCGTACGGGGAGAGCACCGCGTCGACGTGCGCGGAGGAGTACGAGGAGGTCAGCAGGTCGTCCATGCGCTTCTGCGCGAGGCCACCGTCCCAGCGCAGCGTGGTGACCTGGTTGAGCCGGGTCTGCTTGGAGCGCACGACCAGCTGCTTCTTGTCGAAGTACGGCTTCAGCACCTTCATGGCGCCGTTGAAGAAGTACTTGGTGTTGTTGTCGTCGTTGGACCCGGCGAACAGCTCGATGTTGAACGGGCCCTTCTTCGCGCCGTTCTTCAGGCCGAGCTTGTCGACGATGTACGTGGCCTGGAGCTCGCCGACCTTCTCGTTGTCGAAGGAGGCGTAGTAGTCGACGTGCGGAGAGCCCAGGATGAGCCGGTCGTACGAGATCACGGGGATGTCGGCGTCCGCGGCCTGCTGGAGGACGTTGGACAGGGCCTGGCCGTTGATGGCGGCCACGACGAGCGCGTCGACGCCCTGCGTGATCATGTTCTCGATCTGGGCGACCTGCTGGTCGGGGTCGTCCTCCCCGTACTGGAGCGTGGTGGCGAACCCGGCCTTCTTCAGGCTCGCGGTCATGTTCTTGCCGTCGGCGATCCACCGTTCGGAGGACTTGGTCGGCATGGCGATGCCGATGGTGACGTCCTTCTTGTCCTTCTTCTCCTGGCTTCCTCCCTCGCTGTCCTGTCCGCAGGCGGTGAGGAGGAGGGCGCAGCCGGTGGTCACCGCCACGAGGGCGGACGCGGCTCGGAAGTTTTTCATGGGCATGACCTGACAATCCCGTCGTCGCGGCGGCCTGGGTGAAGCTCGATTGTTAGCGCTCGCATCAATGGGGTGCAAGGGTCCCCGGCGTCTTTTCTTGCGCCGAGGTGCGGCCGTAACCGGAGGAAAGGGAGGTAATCGTGGCGCATCCCGCAGGTTCGACGTGTGGATTGTGTGATGCGCAGAGATGGGTGTGACGGCCGAGTCGACCGGGGACGACAAAAGTGCACGCAGCCCTTGCCCCAAAGGATTGTGAGCGCTAACAATCAACGGGGGTCCATTGCCGCCCCGCCCACCCCTGAGAGAGAGACCGCATCGTGACGCCACACGCCTCTTCCGACCCCGTCGACCCGCACCACCCCGACGCCTGCACGGTCGGCGTGGACTTCGGCACCCTGTCCGGGCGCGCCGTGGTGGTCAGGGTCCGGGACGGCGCCGAACTCGGCTCGGCGGTCCACGACTACCGCCACGCCGTCATCGAGGACCGCCTCCCGCTCACCGGCGTACCGCTGCCCCCCGACTGGGCGTTGCAGCACCCCGAGGACTGGCGCGACGTGCTGCGCACCGCGGTCCCGGCGGCGGTCGAGGCCGCCGGGGTCGACCCGGCCCGCATCATCGGCATCGCCACCGACTTCACCGCCTGCACGGTCCTGCCGGCCACCGCGGAGGGCGTCCCGCTCGCCCTGCTGCCCGCATGGTCGGACCACCCGCACGCCTGGCCGAAACTGTGGAAGCACCACGCCGCGCAGGAGCAGGCCGACCGCATCAACGCCCTCGCGCACGACCGGGGCGAGAAGTGGATCAGCCGGTACGGCGGCAGGATCTCCTCCGAGTGGCAGTTCGCCAAGGCCCTCCAGGTGCTGGAGGAGGACCCCGAGGTCTACGCCGCCTGCGCGCGCTGGATCGAGGCGGCCGACTGGATCGTCTGGCAGCTCACCGGCGCCGAATCGCGCAACACCTGCACCGCCGGCTACAAGGGCATCCACCAGGACGGCGCCTACCCCACGCCCGATTTCCTCTCCCGGCTCCACCCGGAGTTCGCGGACTTCCCCGCCACCCGCCTGGAGCACCCGCTGTCGGCGCTGGGCTCACGCGTCGGCGGCCTGAGCGGCCGCGCCGCCGGGTGGACCGGCCTGCCCGAGGGCATCGCCGTGGCCGCGGGCAACGTCGACGCGCATGTGGCGGCCCCCGCCGCCGGGGCCGTCGAGAACGGGCGGCTGCTCGCCATCATGGGCACCTCCACCTGCCACGTGCTCAACGGCGCCACCCTCGCCGACGTCCCCGGCATCTGCGGGGTCGTCGAGGGCGGCATCGTGGAAGGTGCCTACGGCTACGAGGCCGGGCAGAGCGCGGTGGGGGACATCTTCGCCTGGTGGCTCCGGCAGGGCGTGCCGGACGACTACCGCACCGAGGCCAGGGACGCGGGGGAGGACCTGCACCAGCTCCTGACCCGCAAGGCCGCCGGACAGCCGGTCGGTGCGCACGGCCTGGTCGCCCTGGACTGGATGAACGGCAACCGCTCCACCCTGGTCGACCACCACCTCTCCGGGGTCGTCGCGGGGCTCACCCTCGACACCCGCCCCGAGGACGTCTACCTCGCCCTGCTCGAATCCACCGCCTACGGCACCCGGGTCATCGTGGAGACGTTCGAGGCCGGCGGGATTCCGGTCGAGGAGTTCATCGTCACCGGCGGGCTGAAGAAGAACGCCCTCCTGATGCAGATCTACGCCGATGTCCTGCGCCGCCCCGTCTCCCTCGGCACATCCGAGCAGGGGCCCGCCCTCGGTTCCGCCATCCACGCCGCCGTCGCCGCGGGCTCCCACCCGGACGTCCGGAGCGCCGCCGCCGCGATGGGAAGCGTCCAGCGGCACGCGTACACCCCGGACCCCGGCCGCGCGGACGCCTACGACGCGCTGTTCGCCGAATACCGCGCCCTCCACGACCACTTCGGCACCGGCGCCGACCTCCTCCTGCACCGTCTGCGCCGGATCCGCAACGCCGCGCGCACCGCCACCGCGGGCTGACCTGCCCAGGCCCGGACCCTTCTTCCAGCACAACGAGGAGCACACCCGACATGACGCTCGCCCAGCCCGACCGCGAGATCTGGTTTCTCACCGGCAGCCAGTCCCTCTACGGCGACGAGACCCTGGCCCAGGTCGCCGACCAGTCACGGGTCATCCGCGACACCCTCGCGGACCAGCCGCAGATGACGGTGCGCGTGGTCTGGAAGCCCGTCCTCACCGACGCGGCCGCCATCCGCCGGGTCTGTCTCGACGCGAACGCCGACGACCGGTGCATCGGCCTCATCGCCTGGATGCACACCTTCTCCCCGGCCAAGATGTGGATCGCCGGCCTCGACGCCCTGCGCAAACCGCTGCTGCACCTGCACACCCAGGCCAACCGCCAGTTGCCCTGGTCCACCATCGACATGGACTTCATGAACCTGAACCAGGCCGCCCACGGCGACCGCGAGTTCGGTTTCGTGCAGACCCGCCTCGGTGTTCCCCGCAAGACCGTCGCCGGCCATGTCACCACCCCCGAGGTCGTCGACCGCATCGCCGGCTGGGCGCGCGCCGCCGTGGGCCGCGCCGAACTCACCGACCTCAGACTCGCCCGCTTCGGCGACAACATGCGCGACGTCGCCGTCACCGAGGGCGACAAGGTCGAGGCCCAGCTGCGCTTCGGGGTCTCGGTCAACACCTACGGCGTCAACGACCTCGTCACCGCCGTCGACGCCGCCGACGAGGACACCGTCACCGCGCTCGTCAAGGAGTACCAGGACCTCTACGCCCTCGCCCCCGAGCTGCGGCCGGGCGGCGAGCGCCACGAGTCCCTGCGCTACGCCGCCCGCATCGAGGCCGGTCTGCGCGCCTTCCTCACCGAGGGCGGCTTCCGCGCCTTCACCACGAACTTCGAGGACCTCGGCGGTCTGCGCCAGCTGCCCGGGCTCGCCGTCCAGCGCCTGATGGCCGACGGCTACGGCTTCGGCGGCGAGGGCGACTGGAAGACCTCCGTCCTGCTGCGCACGGTCAAGGCCATGGCGCACGGGCTGCCGGGCGGCACGTCGTTCATGGAGGACTACACCTACGACCTCACGCCCGGCCAGGAACTCATCCTCGGCGCCCACATGCTGGAGGTCTGCCCCTCGCTTACCACGGCGACACCCAGCTGCGAGATCCACCCGCTCTCCATCGGCGGCCGGGAGGACCCGGTCCGGCTGGTCTTCGACGCGGCCCCCGGCCCCGCCGTGGTCGTCGGGCTCGCGGACATGGGGGACCGCTTCCGGCTCGTCGCCAACCACATCGACGTCGTCACCCCGCCGGAGCCGCTGCCCGCGCTGCCGGTGGCCCGCGCCGTGTGGCGGCCCGCCCCCGACCTGCGCACCTCCACCGAGGCATGGCTGACGGCCGGAGCACCGCACCACACCGTCCTCACCACCGCACTCGGCGGCGAGGAGCTGGAAGACCTCGCCGAGATGCTGCGCACCGAACTCGCCGTCATCGACCGGGACACCACCATCCGGGGCTTCACCCGCGAACTGCGCTGGAACCAGGCGTACCACCGGCTGGCCCAGAGCCTGTGACCGCCGCCCACCCCTCCATCAGGACGGAGCCCTCCGTGACCGGGACCGTATCGAAAGAGCTGCGCCGCGACGTACTCGAAGCCAACCTCCGCATCCCGCGGGCCGGGCTCGCCACCCTCACCTGGGGCAATGTGAGCGGTGTCGACCGGGAGGCCGGTGTCTTCGTCATCAAGCCGTCCGGGGTCTCCTACGACGCGCTGGGCGCCGACGACCTCGTCGTCGTCTCCCTCGCCGACGGAAGCGTCGTGGAGGGCCGGCTCCGCCCCTCCACCGACACCGAGACCCACCGCAGCCTCTACCTCGCCTTCCCCTCGATCGGCGGGGTGACCCACACCCACTCCACCCACGCGGTCGCCTTCGCCCAGGCCAGGCGTCCGATCCCGGTGCTCGGCACCACCCACGCCGACACCTTCAACGGGCCCGTCCCGGTCACGGCCGCGCTGACGCCCGAGCAGTGCGCCAAGGACTACGAGTACAACACCGGGCAGGTCATCGTGGACCTCCTGGAGCGCGACGACACCCGGGCCGGGGAGGTGCCCGGCGCCCTGGTCGCCCACCACGGCCCGTTCACCTGGGGCGCCGACGCGAACAAGTCCCTGGAGCACGCCATCATCTGCGAGGCGGTCGCGGAGATGGCCCTGCACACCATCGCCCTGGGCGCGGTGGAACCCCCGCAGCACCTGCTGGACCGCCACTTCACCCGCAAACACGGACCGGACGCCTATTACGGCAACCCCGGAGCCGCGTGACGCCACCGCGCGCCACCGGTGCCCGGGCCCCGCACACCGTGTGCGGGGCC
>NZ_JBMNDO010000198.1:0-8555 GCF_052542855.1 Streptomyces sp. SAS_281 | reverse complement strand
ATGCGGTGCATCGCAAGGCGGAGAGGCGCCCGCATACTGGATGTATTCGGGCGTTTCGACAACGCGGCGAGGTGCCGTGGCTGTCGTCGTGCGCCCGCCGGGAATTGCGGGACAGCCCTTAGAAAGCTGTGGCCGCCGTACCCGGCCATGCCCCGCGGCCCAACAGGTCGAGGATGAGTGCGGCAATGTTCCACGCGTCGTCCTCGCCGCGGTGATGACGTCCCTCGAGCGGCAGTCCGGCGATCTGCAGAGCCTGGTCCATGCCGGGTTTCCTGCGCAGCCCGTAGGCCGCGGTGAATACGGCCTTGGCGTTGGTGTGGGTGCGCTCCGTCGGATGGCCGAACGGGTAGGCCACCTCGTCAGCCTGACTCTGCCGAGCGAACTGCCGACGGTCGTACTCGCCCCAGCTCGCCCAGGGGCGCTCTCCAGCCTCGTACTCCTCGACGAGGATCCGGCATGCCTCGGCGAAGGAGACCCCCCGGTCCACCTCAGCTTGCGTCAGCCCCGTCAGTTCAGTGCAGAAGTCGCTCACCATCGATCGGACGGGTCGGACCAGGACACGGTGCCGGGACACACGGCGCCCTGCCGCCAGGTCCACGACGGTGAGACCGATCTCGATGATCTCGTTCACAGAGCCGGGCGGCGGCGGCCCGTCCCAACAGGTGGCTTCCACATCAATGACGTTCAGCAGGGCGGATGCGTGGCGCATGGGACCGAGGGTAGGGACGCTCGCGGGCTACGGCACCTCAGTTCTTCCGCCGGTCCACGCCGTCACCGTCACTGACTCCTCCGACGCGAATCTCACGGCTTGCAGTCGTTCCGTAGATGATCTGTGGGACCACCACCGCGCCGAGCTCGTCGTCGATGCACTCGACATGCCCCCGGCCGCGTGGGCTGCGATCCGGCTGCGTGATCCACAGCGACCGTGGCAGTGAGTACACCTTGACCTGATTCCGTTATCGCATAGCCGAGTTGCTCCTGCGCCAGGGCTGCGAACGTACCGGATCCTGCTTCGACAACACCGCCGCGGTGAGGTTCTGGGCCCTGCTCATGGAAGAGACCGGCCTCCCCCGTACGGACAGCGACAAGCCGCTAGACGCCTCAGCGCGTCGCGTAATACAAGGCGTTGTGAGCGGCATCCGGCAGGTAGAGCACATCGCGACCGTCCGAATCCCGTCGCACCGCGAGCCGGTCGGCGCTCACCCCCGGCGCGGCCGACTGCGCGGTCCACATCCCGTCCGCCGACTGGGTCGCCGCGAAGACCCGGTCGGTACCCGAGGTGGTCACGTAGTAGACCCGCTTGGTGTCCGTCTCGTCCCAGGTGATGCCGAGGGCGGCCGCGGTCTGTCCTCCGGCGTAGACGGTCTTGCCGATCCAGCCGCTACCGCTCGGATAGGCGTAGTACACGCGGAAGTGACCACCGCTGACCGCCGAGCGGTAGCGGTAGGCGACCTTCGGGGTGGAGCCGTCGAGGGTGAGCTTGGCGCTCTGCACCGCGGGGCCGGTGTACGCGTTGTCGATGCTCCACTCCTCGCCCGCCGTGAGGTCCTGGACGACGTCGGAGGTGGCGGGCGTGACCGGGGTGGTGACGGTCATGTGCGTACTGTCCGCGAAGGCGCCGGTGGACGGGTCGTAGGACAGGTACGAGAGCTGGTGGCGGAACGCGGTCGCCGGCGCCTTCGCCCACTCGTAGAGGAGGTGCACGCGGCCTGACGCGTCCACCGCGAGGTCGTCGGGGTACACGGAGCGGTGGAGCGCACTCGCGAAGGTCGCCACGACGCTCCAGCGGGAGTTGGCGTTGTCCCAGTGGTACAGCTTGCCGGGGCGCTGGTCGGAGCCGGTACCGACACGGGCGGCCAGGTACAGGTCGCCGTTGGGGGCGGTGGTGACGACCGGGTAGGTGATGCCCACGCCCTGGTCGGGCAGTTCGGACGCGTGGTCGGTGACGTTCCCGCCGGGAGCCTCGGTGCGGAAGTAGCGCCAGGGGTCGGCATGCATGGAGGTGAAGACGTGCAGGCGACCGCTGCCGTCGCGGGCCACCGACGGCTGGTTGTGGCCGTTGTCGTCGGGGAACTCGGCCTGCTGCCCGTCACTGTTCAGCAGCGGCAGCCGGCTCCAGACCCCGTCCGGGTCGCGCCGTGCGATGGCGGGCCGGTGCGTCGCGGCCGTCGAGCCCGGCTCGTTGAAGGCGAAGTACGTGTACTGCCCGCGGCCCTTGTACGTGGCGACCGGCGTCCACCAAGCGGCCTGGTTCGACGCGTCCATCGCGTACGGGACCTTTTCGACCACGGTCACCGCGGCTACGGAGGTCTGCGCGGTGGAGGCCCCCGCGGCGGGGGCGGGCAGGAGAAGACCGGCGAGGGCCGCGGCCAGGGCGGTGTGGATACGTACCGTGAGGCGTCGCAACTTGAGCTCCTTCGCGGGTGCTGATGCGGGCGTGGGAGAGGACGCGAACGGCGGCGGCACTCCGCCACGCCGGCGCGGTCGTCGTGCGGGGTGGGACGGAGCGGGGCCCGGCGAGGCGTGACGCGCCTGCCCGGCCGCGGGCCAGGCAAAGCGTGCCGCGCTCGCCGGGCCAGGGCCACGGCGCTCGGCTCAGCGCTTGATGAGCGCGGCGGCCTCCTCGCCGGCCCGCTTCATCGCGTCCTTCGGCTTCGCCGTGCCGACGAGGACGGCCTGGACCTGCTTGGCGACGGCCTCCTCGATCTGGGAATTCTGCGCGAACTGCCAGAACGGGCTGCCGGTCGCGGTCTTTGTGATCTTCTCGGTCCACTCCGTGGTGAAGGTGTCCTTGGCGACCTCAGGAGCGGCCAGACCCGCGGTGGTGGACGGCGGCAGTGCGCGCGCGGCGAAGTACTCCGAGGTGGTGGCCCGGTCGGTGGTGGTGTGCAGCGCGAACTCCGTCGCCGCGTCCTGCCCCTTGCCCTGCACGATCGCGATCACACCGCCCCACAGCAGCGCCTGCGGCGTGTCCCCGGCCTTGAGCACCGGGCGCTCCATCGGCTGCATGGCGCCGGCCAGCGTCTTGTCCTTCGACTGGGCGGAGGTCACGCCCTTGCCGATGATCGCGTCGTCGTAGAAGGCGGCCTTGCCCTGCCCGAAAAGGGCACGGGCATCGAAGCGGTCCACGTCTGCGGCGATCAGCTTCTCGTCGTGCAGCTTCTTGTACCAGGTGACCGCGTCGACCGAGGCGTCATCGCCTATCGTGACCTTCCCGCCGTCGAGCAGCTTGCAGCCGAACGTCTGCATCCACGGGAAGATGTCCTTGAGCTGCGCCACCTTGGTGGCGGCGGCGTACGGCACGACTCCCCCGCCGAGCCCCTTCAGCTCGCGCAGGGCCGCCTCGAACTCGTCGACGGTGGTGGGGTGCTTCTTGATCCCGGCCTTCTCCAGAAGCTGTGAGTTGGCGATCACGCCGATCGATCCGGTGTTCCACGGCAGCCCGTACTGCTTGCCGTCGTACATACCGCTCTTCAGCGCCACGTCCGTGTAGCCGCCCTTGCCGGCCACCGATCCCAGGTCGACCAATTTCCCCATCTGAGCCATCGCGGCGAGCCAGGCGATGTCGAGGTGCACCGCGCCTGTCGTCTCCCCGCCGCCCAGCTTGAGGGTGAGCTGGCTCAGGTATTCGTTGTACGGGTACGAGACCGCGCGGATCTTCGACTTCTCGGCCTTCTCCCATGCCGCGATGATCTTCTCGATCGAGGGCTTGGCGGCCTCCTCGTTGAGCGACCAGGAGGTGAAGTCGAAGTTCTTCGACTTCGGGTCGCCGCCGTTGGACGAGGAGCCGGCGCCGGACGGCGCACAGGCGCCGAGCACACCGGCGCCCGCTGCACCGAGCGCGCCGATACCGAACATGCGCAGCGCGCCGCGCCGGCTGATGCCAGAGGTGGTCATGATCTCTCCATGGGAGTGTGCGGGAGGGGTGGTACGTGGGGGGCGCGGGCCGAACCGGCTGGTTCAGCTCTTGACCGAGCCGGCGGTCATGCCGCCGACGAGGTAGCGCTGCAGGAACATGAAGGCGACGATCACGGGGACCGACACCACGAGCGAGGCAGCCATCAGCTGCGGCCAGGCGGTCTGGAATTCGCCGATGTAGGTGGAGACGAGTCCGGGGGGCAGGGTCTGCTTCTCCTTGTCGGCCAGGGTCAGCGCGAAGATGAAGTCGTTCCAGCCGCGCACGAAGGCGAAGAGGCCGGCGGCGATCATCCCCGGCGCGGCCAGCGGCGCCACGATGGAGTGCAGTGTCCGCCACCGGGACGCGCCGTCGATGGACGCCGCTTCCAGCAGGGCGTCCGGGATGGTGTCGAAGATGCCCTTCAGCATCCAGACGCACAGCGGCATGGTGAACGTGGTGAAGGAGAGCACCAGGGCGGTGTACGTGTTGAGCATGCCGAAGGTGGAGAAGACGGTGTACAGCGTCACCAGCAGAAGCGCCTGGGGGAACATCTGGGAGGCCAGCACCAGGTGCATCAGCGACCGGCGCCCCCGGTAGCGGAACTTGGAGAACGAGTAGCCCATGTACGTGGCGACGATCACGCTCAGCACGGCGGTGATCGAGGCCACGACGAGCGAGTTGATCATGTACTTGATCAGCTGGTCGTTCTCGGCCAGGGCCGTGAAGTTGCTGAGGGTGAGATCGGTGGGTATCAGCTTCGGCGGGAACTGAAAGGTCGACTCGGGCGTGCTCAGCGCGGTGGCGAGCAGCCAGTAGACCGGCAGCAGGCCGAAGGCGCCGATGACGACGACCGCGCTCCAGGCGGCGATCCGCGAGCGCAGCAGGTCCTTGCGCATACGGCGCCGGGTGCTGTGCCCGGTCCGCGTGGCGGACGGCTGCGGCCGGTCGGCGGCGGACAGCGGGGTGGAGGTGGTGGAGGTCATCAGGCGTCGCCCTTCCGCTCGGTGATCCTGAGGTAGACGACGACGAGGAGGAGCAGGAGCAGCATCCACAGCCCGCCCAGCGCGGTGGCCCGGCCGATGTCGAAGCCCTTGAAGGCGGTCTGGTAGACGGCGGTCGCGAACGTCTCGGTGGTGCCGGCGGGGCCGCCGCCGGTGAGGACGTAGATGGTGTCGAAGTGCTGGAAGTTCCAGATGAACTCCAGCAGGAGCACGATCGAGGCGACACCGCGGAGCTGCGGCCAGGTGACGGCGAAGAAGCGCCGGATCGAGCCCGCCCCGTCCATCGAGGCCGCTTCGTGCAGTTCCTTGGGGACGGTCTGCAGTCCGGCCAGGAGCATCACCATCATCCAGGGGAAGCTGGCCCAGGTCTTGGTGACGATCACGGCGAGCATCGCGGTGCCGGGCCGGCCGAGCCAGGCCACGGACTCGTCGATGATCCCGGCCTCCATGAGGACGCCGTTGAGCACCCCGTAGTTGGCGTTGAAGATCCACATCCAGAGGAAGGAGACCACCACGCCCGGGATCACCCAGGGGAACAGGAACAGGCCGCGCAGGAAGCCGCTGCCCTTGAGCCCGGTGTTCAACGCGAGCGCGAGCGCGAGGCCGATCGCGAACGGGACGAGCGTCGCACCGACGGTGAAGACCAGCGTCTGCTCGAGGATGGTGAAGAAGTCGCCGTCCAGCCAGTAGGTGAAGTTCTCCAGGCCGACGAACTCCCGGCCCGGAAGCCGTAGATCCTGCTTGAAGAAGCCGGTGAACAGCGCCGACAGCAGCGGGTAGAAGATGATCGCCGCGAACAGGGCGAGGCCGGGCGCTGTCAGCAGCAGGGCGAACGCACCGTTGGAGAGCCGTCCCCCGGTCCGCTGGCCGGGCGGGGGCGCCTTCTGGGGAGGTGCGGCCGTACTCATGGGTCTGTCCTCTCAAGTGATGGTGGGAGCGCCGGAGCCCTGGTGGACGTCGTCCCTGCTGCGGTGAATCCAAGTTGCAGCATGCGGGATCGTTCTCCATATCGTGCGACTGCGTCAACCCTTTTCGTCGGTGAATCACCGATTCCGTACAGGACCGGCGAACACGCCCCACGTGCCACGAACTTGCCCTTCAGCTCACGACGGCCAGACCGGTGGCCGTAACCGGAACTTACAGTCAATCCCATGGGTTGAACAGTGGTTGCACAATATGGATGTGATGTACGTTCAAGGCCGCTCCGCTGCGGCGGGGAGTACCCGAGCTTCACACCAAGGAGGCCGCACCGTGCGGGAAGAAGAGGTCCATTACGACATCGCCGTGATCGGCGGCGGACTGGCGGGGACCTGCGCTGCCATCGCTGCGGCCCGGCTGGGCCGACGCGTCGCCCTGGTCAACAACCGGCCGGTCCTGGGCGGCAACGCCAGCAGCGAGATCCGCGTCTGGGTCTGCGGCGCCACGGCACACGGCGTGCACCGCTGGGCCCGCGAGACCGGGATCATGGGCGAGTTGTACACCGAGAACCAGTACCGCAACCCCGAGGGCAATCCCTACTACTGGGACCAGGTCGTCCTCGACGCGGTCCGCGCCGAACCGAACATCGACCTCTACCTCAACACCGACGTACGCGAGGTCGACGCGAGCGGTCCCGTCGACAGCCGCGAGGTGCACTCCTGCACCGGCTGGATGATGGGCTCGGAGCGCCGCATCACCTTCCACGCGAGCCAGTTCCTCGACTGCACCGGAGACGGCCTGGTCGGCCACCTGGCCGGCGCCCACTACCGCATCGGCCGTGAGGCGCAGGCCGAGTTCGACGAGCCCTGGGCGCCGTCCGAGGCGGACCAGGCGCTGCTCGGTTCAACGATCCTCTTCCACACCAGGGACACGGGCCGGCCGGTGAAGTTCGTGCCGCCCGCCTACGCCAAGGACCTGTCGACCACACCCATCCTGCGCAACCGCATCCTGCGCACCGGTGACAACGGCTGCGACTACTGGTGGATCGAGTGGGGCGGCGAACTCGACACCGTCCACGACAACGAGCGCATCCGCGACGAGCTCCAGGCCGTGATCATGGGGGTCTGGGACCACATCAAGAACTCCGGGCAGTTCCCGGACGCGGCGAACCTCACCCTGGAGTGGGTCGGCAGTCTTCCCGGCAAGCGCGAGTACCGCCGCTTCCTCGGCGACCACGTCCTCACCCAGCAGGACATCCTCCAGCAGCGCCAGTTCGAGGACCGGATCGCCTTCGGCGGCTGGTCCGTCGACCTCCACCCCGTACAGGGCATGTACGCCGAGGAGCCCGGCGCGCGCCAGCGGTACGCAGACGGCATCTTCCACATCCCCCTGCGCTCCCTCTACTCGGCGAACGTCACGAACCTGCACTTCGCCGGGCGCAACATCTCCGCCACGCACATCGCTTTCGGGGCCACCCGCGTCATGGCCACCTGCGCGACACTCGGCGAGGCCGCGGGCACCGCCGCGGCCCTGTGCGTCGCCGAGAACCTCACCCCCCGGGAGCTCGCGTCCGAACGGCCGGAACTGGTGCACCGCACCCTGCTCCGCCAGGACGCCTCCGTGATCGGCCTCGCCGACGAGGACCCCGGCAACCTGGCACGGGCGGCCCGCGTCACCGCCTCCTCCTGCCTGACCCGTCTGGCAGCGGAACCCACGCAGGACGCGCCCGGCGCCCCGTACCCCCTGACCCGCGACCTCGCGCTCCTGCTGCCGGTCGACCCGGCACTCGACACGGTCGACCTGCTCGTCCACGGCGCCCCGGACGGCGGGCCCCGCGAGCTCACCGTGGAACTGTGGAGCACGGGCCGGCCGGAGAACGGGGTCCCCGCCGACCAGCTTCTGACGACCACCGTCACCGTCCCGCCCGGCGGCCCCCACTGGGTCACGGCGCGCCTCGGCCACCACCCCGGGACACCCGGGAACGCGATCCTCATCGTGCGCGCCTGCGCCGGCACGGCCCTGGTCCTTCTCCCCGAGCGCACCGATGGTGTCCTCGCCCTGCGCAGGAAGGCCGAGGGGGACGCGGGCGTCGACCACGACATCCCGGAGGAGGACGGCCAGCTGGTCCTGGAATGGCAGGCCCGCGGCCTGCGCCGGCAGACCTTCGCCTTCCGGGCGGCACCCGACACCAGGGCCTTCCGGCCCGGACGGGCCGTGGGCGGGCACCAGCGCCCTTACGGCGGCCCGAACATGTGGTCCTCCGCTCGGGAGGACGACGCCCGGTGGCTCCGTCTCGACTGGCACGACGAGCAGGAGCTCACCGAGATCCGCCTGGTGTTCGACGACGACGTCGACGAGTACCTCAACAATCTGCACCGCCACCGCACCCCGTTCGAGGTCATGCCGGAGCTCGTGCGCGACTACCGCGTCCAGAGGTGCGACGCCGCCGGCGACTGGCACACGCTCCTGACGGTGACGGACAACCGGCGCCGGCACCGCGTACACGCACTGGAGGCCCCTGACGGCGGTCCCGTACGCACCGGCGCGCTGCGGCTCGTGGTCGACGCGACGCACGGAGCACGGCAGGCGCACGTGTTCGCCTTCAAGGCGTACGGCGCGTAGCCGTACGTGCGAAGGGGGCTGGGGGAGGCAGATCGGCCCCGCGAACCGGAGCGCGCACTCAGGGCGCGTACGGTCGCCACCGCGCTGTACGAGGGGCTGACGGAGGCCGGTCTGAC
>NZ_JBMNDO010000197.1:0-8856 GCF_052542855.1 Streptomyces sp. SAS_281 | reverse complement strand
CTCCCCCCCCCCCCCCCCCCCCCCCCCCGCCCAGGGCGGTGTCCAGGTAGGACGCGACGGCCTGTGCGGTCGGGTGGTCGAAGACCAGGGTGGCCGGCAGCCGGAGGCCGGTCGCCCCGTTCAGCCGGTTGCGCAGCTCCACCGCGGTCAGTGAGTCGAAGCCGAGGTCCTTGAACGCCTGGTCGGGGTCGAGGGTGTCCGGGAGCGCGTGCCCGAGGACGGCGGCCACATGCGAGCGGACGATGTCGAGCAGCTTCCTGACGCGCTGCTCCGGGTCGGCACCCGCCAGGGTCCGTCCGATGAGGGAGGCGTCCGCCGTGGCGTCGGCGGCCTTGCGCAGCCGGCGCCCGGGGGTGCGTGCCAAGCCGCGCAGGAGGGCGGGGATCTCGTCGCCCCGTGCCCGCAGCGCCACCTGGTCGATGCGCAGCGGCGCGAGGACGGGCTCGCCGATCTCCAGAGAGGTGTCGAGCAGCGCGAGGCCCTCGTCCACCTGGAAGCCGGGCATGCCCTGCCGGGCCATGCGTCGGAGGTCGACGTCCTGGAGGAGGCCGCTCATACCGGCGCCGAGCCACAGGCCCCAGGCCATGGAGGCGGCGGGCAGTCCCTGGGCCCGGCGGTGGGTGGCCAGCGCGTCCAGGAAGACGTTGGCGGCGGCGTAGTTGCCCTGACCGGAGGCGAGAACCATGCCGCCGGAGGAGGAGAACAGCAGGAACAGACCGAGGTCGGCGTCCGACGTCAGCTCGTGCAGGTGCCAGGCGGCGTCCGCCTTGGGCGCCAGTACGGCGTCGATGCGGTCCGGCGTGAGCGTGGTGACCAGGCCGTTGTCGGTGAGGCCGGCGGCGTGGACGACGCCGGTGAGGGGGTGGCCGTCCGGTACGGCGGCCAGGACCGCGGCCAGTGCCTCCCGGTCGGCCACGTCGCAGGCGACGACGGTGGCCTCGGCGCCGAGAGCGGCGAGTTCCGTACGCAGTTCGGCCACGCCGGGGGTGTTCTCGCCCCGGCGGCTGCTCAGCAGCAGGTGCCGCACGCCGCGGGTGGCGGCGAGGTGGCGGGCGACCTCGGCGCCGATGCCGCTGGTGCCGCCGGTGATCAGGACGGTGCCCTCGGGGTCGAGCCCCGGGCGGGCCGCGCCTTCGGGCAGGGCGGCCTGCACGAGCCGCGGGGTCAGTACCTCGCCCGCGCGTACCGCCGTTTCCGGTTCGTCCGTGACGATGGCCGCGGCGAGGCCGTCGTCCGCGCCGTCCCCGGCGGCGAGGTCCACGAGCGTGAACCGCCCGGGGTTCTCGGCCTGGGCGGCTCGCACGAGGCCCCACACGGGTGCCTGGCGCAGCTCGACGCGCTCGCCGGGCTGGTCGACCGCGACGGCGTCGCGTGTGACGACGACCAGCCGGGAGTCGCCGTAGCGCTCGTCGGTGAGCCACTCCCGCAGCACGTCCGCGGTGCGGTACAGGGCGGTCCGTACGCCCGACAGCGTGTCGGTGTCGGGCGTTTCCACGCGGTGGACGACGACCGCGGGCGCCTCGTCACCGTCGGCCCGTGCCGCCCACTCGGTGTACTCGGCGGCCTCGTCGACGGCCGCGGCCTTCTGCCAGGTGATGCGGTACGGCAGTTCCCGCCGGTCCTGGCCGGCGGCGCCGAGCTGTTCGGCGGTGACGGGCAGGGCGGCCAGCGAGTCGATGGACATCACGGGGCGGCCCGTGGCATCGGCCACCGCGACGCTCACCGAGTCGTGGTCGGCCTTGGTGATGCGTACCCGCAGGGCCTTGGCGCCCGCCGCGTACAGCGTGACACCGCTCCATGCGAAGGGGAGCACCGTCGCGCCGTCCCGGCTTCCGCCGTCCTCCAGCAGGCCGGCGTGCATGGCGGCGTCGAGCAGGGCGGGGTGCAGGCCGAACCGTTCGGCGTCGGCGTGTGCCTGCTCGGGCAGTACGGCCTCGGCGAACACCTCGTCGCCGCGGGTCCACAGCGCCTTGAGCCCCTGGAACACCGGCCCGTAGAAGTAGCCCTGTTCCAGGAGGCGTTCGTACGCCCCGTCGAGCGACACCTCGGTGGCGTCCCGCGGCGGCCACTCGGCGAGGTCGAACGTCGGCTCGGCCGCTCCGTCGGTGAGGGTGCCGTCGGCGTGCAGCGCCCAGGGGTCGGTGGGAGCGTCCTGGGGCCGGGAGTACACCTGCACGCGGCGGCGCAGCTCGGTGTCGGGGGCGCCGACGACCACCTGCACGTGGAGGCCGCCCTGCCGGGGAAGGACCAGCGGCGCGCGCAGCGTCAGTTCCTCAAGGGTGTCGCAGTCGACCTGGTGTCCGGCGTGGACGGCCAGTTCGACCAGTCCGGTGCCGGGCACGAGTACGGTTCCCAGCGCGTCGTGGTCGGCGAGCCAGGGGTGACTCTGCAGGGAGAGCCGGCTGGTGAACACATGGCTGTCGGTGTCGGCGAGGGCCACGGCGGCGCCGAGCATGGGGTGCTCCACGGGGAGCTGCCCCAGGGCGGAGACGTCGGAGGCGCCCGCGTCCGGGACGATCCAGTCCCGGCGCCGCTGGAACGCGTACGTGGGCAGCGCGACCCGCTTCGCGTCGTCGACGTACCCGGTCAGGTCCACCGAGGCGCCGCGGACCTGGGCCTCCGCCAGGGAGATCGTCATCCGGCTCAGGCCGGCGTCCTCGCGGACGAGGGACTGGACGGAGGCCGCGCGCACCCCGTTGTCCTCGAAGATCTCCTCCAGGCCGGGCCGGAGCACGGGGTGGGGGCTGCACTCGACGTAGAGGGTGTGGCCCGCGTCCAGGGCGGCGACGGCCGCCTTGTGGAACTCCACGGGGGAGCGCAGGTTGCGGTACCAGTAGGCGGAGTCCATGAGGGCGCCCTCGGGCAGCAGGCCGCCGGTGAGGGTGGAGTAGACCGGGACCTCGGGGGTCCGGGGCGAGACGCCGGCGAGGGCGGCCGCCAGTTCGTCGGCGATCTCCTCGACGTGCGCCGAGTGGGCGGCGAAGTCCACGCCGGGAATCGTCCAGCGCATGACGCCGGCCTTGGCGAGGGTGATCTCGAACTCCCGCAGCGCGACGGCGTCGCCCGACACGACGACGGCGTTAGGGCCGTTCTCCGCCGCGATCGAGACGCGGCCCTCGAAGGGGGCGAGCCGCTCGCGCACGAACTCGGCCGGCTTGACGATCGACATCATGGCGCCCTTGCCCGATATCGCCAGCAGGGCCTTGCTGCGCAGCGCCACGATGCGCGCGCCGTCCTCCAGGGACAGCGCTCCGGCCACGCAGGCGGCCGCGATCTCGCCCTGGGAGTGGCCGATCACCGCCGAGGGGTGCACGCCGTGGTGGCGCCATACCGCGGCCAGCGAGACCATGACGGCCCACAGCATCGGCTGGGCCACGTCGACCCGGTCGAGCGTCGGGGCGTCCGTCTCCTGGCGGGCGACGGCCAGCGGTGACCAGTCGACGTGCGGGGCCAGCGCCTCGGCGCACTCGCGCATCCGGGCGGTGAAGACCGGCGAGACGTCCATGAGGCCGGCGGCCATGCCGTGCCAGTGGGAGCCCTGTCCGGGGAAGACGAAGACGGTCTTGCCCGCCTCGTCGGCGACGCCCCGCACCAGGCCGGGGGCGGGGCGGTCTTCGCTCAGCGCCCGCAGGGCGGGCAGCAGGGTGTCACGGTCCTGGCCCACGAGCACCGCGCGGTGGTCGAACAGGGCGCGGGTGCCGAGGAGCGAGTGGCCGACGTCGGCCGGGCTCAGCCCGGGGTGCCGCTCCAGGTGGGAGAGCAGGCGCCCGGCCTGTTCCCGCAGGGCCGCCGCGTTCTTCGCCGACACCACCCAGGGCACGACGCCGAGGGCCCGCTCGGGGGCCTCGCCGGTGGTGTCCCGCGGTTCCTCGGTGCCGGCGGGGGGTGCCTGCTCGACGATGAGGTGCGCGTTGGTGCCGCTGAAGCCGAACGAGGACACGCCGGCCCGGCGGGGGCGGCCGGTCTCGGGCCAGGGCCGCGCCTCGGTCAGCAGCCTCACGTCGCCGGTCGTCCAGTCCACCTGGGGCGTGGGCTCGTCCACGTGCAGCGTCCTGGGCAGCGTGGAGTGGCGGATGGCCTGCACCATCTTGATGACGCCCGCCACTCCGGCGGCGGTCTGGGTGTGGCCGATGTTGGACTTCAGCGAGCCGAGCCAGAGCGGAAGACCGGCGCGCCGGCCCTGGCCATAGGTGGCCAGCAGCGCCTGCGCCTCGATGGGGTCGCCCAGCGTCGTGCCGGTGCCGTGCGCTTCCACCACGTCGACGTCCACCGCGGTGAGACCCGCGTTCCGCAGTGCTTGGCGGATCACCCTGCGCTGGGAGGGTCCGTGCGGTGCGGAGAAGCCGTTGGACGCGCCGTCCTGGTTGACGGCGGAGCCCCGGATGACGGCGAGGACCTGGTGTCCGTTGCGCCGCGCGTCGGACAGCCGCTCCAGGAGCAGCAGGCCCACGCCCTCCGCCCATGCCGAGCCGTCGGCGGCGGCGGCGAACGACTTGCAGCGCCCGTCCTCGGCCGACGCCTTCTGGCGGCTGAACTCGATGAACGTCTCGGGGGTGGACATCACGGCGACACCGCCGGCCAGCGCCAGGGAGCACTCACCGGACCGCAGCGACTGCGCGGCGAGGTGAAGTGACACCAGTGACGACGAGCACGCCGTGTCGAGGGTGACCGAGGGGCCCTCGAAGCCGAACACGTAGGAGATGCGGCCGGACGCGATGGCGCCCGAATTGTTGTTGTGCGTGTAGTCGTGGTACATCATGCCGGCGAAGACGCCGGTGGGCGTGCCCTTGAGCGGGCGCGGATCGATGCCCGCGTCCTCGAACGCCTCCCACGCCGTCTCCAGCAGCAGCCGTTGCTGCGGGTCCATGATGAGCGCCTCGTTCGGGCTGATCCCGAAGAAGTCGGCGTCGAAGTCGCCGGCCTCGTGCAGGAATCCGCCCTGGTTCACGTACGAGGTGTTGTCGCGCCGGGCCTCCGGGTCGTACAGGCGGTCCAGGTCCCAGCCGCGGTTCGTCGGGAACGCGCTGATCGCGTCGGTCTCGTCCGCGACGAGCCGCCACAGTTCGTCGGCGGACGTGGCGCCGCCCGGGTACCGGCAGGCCATGCCGACGATCGCGATCGGTTCCTGCGACGCCTCGGTCAGCTGCCGGTTCTGGGTCCGCAGTCGCTCGGTCTCCTTGATCGACGCCCGCAGCGCGTCGACCAGCTTCTGCTCGTTGCCGCCCATCACAGCCTCACACTTCCCGGTTCGCGTCGTCGAGGCCGGAGCCTCCGAGTGCAATGTTGATCAGACTCTCGGCGTCCATCTCGTCAATCGATCCGAGCTCGCTCCGCTCGGCCTCGCCGACGGACTCGGGCCGGGCCCCGGCCAGTTGCAGCAGGGTCTCCATCAGGCCCGCCTCCCGCAGCTTCGCCATGGGCACGGCCTGCAGGATGCGGCGGACCTCCGCGTCCTGCGGGTCCTCGTCAGGTGCGGACCCGCCGTGTCCGGTGCCGAGCTCCGCAGCCAGTTCCTCGGCGAGGTGCTCGGCGAGGGCGCGGGAGTTCGGGGCGTCGAAGACGAGGGTGGGCGGCAGCCGCAGCCCGGTCGCCGCGTTCATGACGTTCCGCAGCTCCACCGCGGCCAGCGAGTCGAATCCCAGGTCGCCGAAGGCCCGGTCGGATGCGACGGACTCCGGTCCGGCGTGCCCGAGGATCGCGGCCACCTTCGTCCGCACCAACTCCAGCAGCGCTGCCCCGCGGTCAGCGGGTGAGAGTCCGGACAGCCGCTGCCGCAGAGCGGCGGCACCGTCCTGACTTCCGTTCCGCACGGAGCGCCGGCTGCGGGGCCGGACCAGCGCACGGAACAGGTCCGGCACGGTGCCCGCCTCGCCGTGGGCCAGGGCGGCCGGATCGAAGCGCATCGGCAGCAGTACGGGGGCGTCGAGCGAGCCCGCCGTGTCGAAGAGGGCGACTCCCTCGGCGGGGGACAGCGCCGTGATGCCCGTCCTGCCCATCCGCTGCCGGTCCGCGCCGTCCAGGCCGCCGCCCAGGCCGCCCTCACCCGCCCAGAGTCCCCACGCGAGGGACTGCGCGGGCAGCCCCTGGGCGCGGCGGTGCACCGCCAGGGCGTCCAGGACCGCGTTGGCGGCGGCGTAGTTGCCCTGGCCGGGGTTGCCGAGGACTCCGGCCGCCGACGAGAACAGGGTGAACGTCGTCAGGTCCGTGCCCCGCGTCAGCTCGTGGAGGTGCAGCGCCGCGTCGGCCTTGGCCCGCAGCACGGTGTCCAGGCGCTCCGCCGTCAGGGAGCCGATCACACCGTCGTCGAGGACAGCCGCCAGATGGATCACCCCGCACAGCGGGTGCTCCTTCGGGATCGCGGCCAGTACCGCGGCGAGCGACTCCCGGTCGGACGCGTCGCAGGCGACGATCTCCGCCTCGGCACCGAGCGCGGCCAGCTCGTCGATCAGTTCGGCGGCGCCCTCGGCGGCCGGACCGGAACGGCTCGTCAGCAGCAGTCGCCGCACGCCCCGCCCGGTCACCAGGTGCCGGGCGAGAAGCCGTCCCAGGCCGCCCGTGCCGCCCGTGAGCAGTACGGTCCCCTCGGCGTCGAAGGTGGCGGGCGTCTCGCCGGACTCGGCGACAGCCCTCACGAGCCTCGCTCCGTGGACCACACCGTCGCGCACCGCGACCTGCGATTCGCCGGCGGCCAGCACCGCGGACAGCTCGCCGTGCGCGGCGTCGGCCAGGACGATCCGCCCGGGGTGCTCGGACTGCGCGGAGCGCGCGAGGCCCCATACCGCCGCGCCCGCGAGGTCCGTCACGTCCTCACCGGGCAGAGCCACCGCGCCTTCGGTGCGGATCAGCAGCGTCGACCCGGCGAAGCGGTCCTCCGTCAGGACGGCCTGAAGGGCCGTGAGGGCGCGCCGGGTCTCGTTGTGCACCGCGGCCGTGTCGGTGCCGGGGCCGGTGGACAGGACGACCACGTCGGGCACTGGCCCGTCGCCGAGGCCGTCCCAGTCACCGGTGGAGAGGCCGGCGGTGTCAGCGACGGCGATCTCGCGCCATTCCAGCCGGAACAGCGCGTCGAGGGACGCCCGTGAGGACGCGGCCGGGTCTCCAGCGGGAATCTCCCGCGACACCAGTGAGCCGACCGACAGGACGGGGCCGCCCTCGGGGTCGGTCAGCGTCAGCGACAGGGTGCCGTCGCCGGATGTCGTCGTACGCACCCGCAGGGCGGAGGCGCCCGACGCGTGCAACGACACTCCCGACCAGGCGAACGGCAGCCTCGGGGCGCCGTCCCCGGTACCGGCCAGCGCCGCCGTGTGGAGCGCCGCGTCCAGCAGGGCCGGGTGCAGACCGTAGCCCTCGGCGGAGCCCTCCACGGGGAGGGTCACCTCGGCGAGGATCTCCTCGCCGTGCCGCCAGGCCGCGGTCACGCCCTGGAAGGCCGGGCCGTACTCCAGGCCCGCGTCGGCCAGTTCGTCGTAGAAACCGGTGAGGTCGACCGGCTGCGCCCCGGCCGGGGGCCAGGCGCCCGCGGCGGGGGCCGGCTCCACGGCACCCTGGGCCAGCGCACCCGTCGCGTGCCGCACCCAGGCCGCGTCCGGCGCCCCGCCGCGCGAGTACACGCCGAACGTACGCCTGCCCGTGCCGTCGTCCGGGCCCACCGACACCTGGAGCGCCACCGCACCCCGCTCGGGCAGCTCCAGCGGCGACTCGATGGTCAGCTCCTCCAGCAGGTCACAGCCGAACCGGTCACCGGCACGGATGGCGAGCTCGACGAACCCGGCACCGGGGAAGAGTGTCGCGCCCCCGACCGCGTGGTCCGCGAGCCAGGGCTGCGACTGCGCCGACAACCGTCCCGTGAACAGGGCGCCCTCGCCGTCGGCCAGCGGCACGACCGCACCGAGCAGCGGGTGCCCGCCGGCCTCGAGCCCGACGGCCGAAGGGCTGGTGCCCGCCTCGTCGTGCGTGAGCCAGTAGTGCTTGCGTTGGAAGGCGTAGGTGGGCAGGTCGGTGGTACGGGCGGAGGTGCCCGCGAAGTACGCCCGCCAGTCGACCTTCACCCCTCGGGCGTACAGCCGGCCAAGGCCGGTGACCAGCTCCACGACCTCGTCACGGTCACGACGCTGCACCGCTACGAACGCCACCTCATCGACATCACCGTCACCGTCCTGGTCCGGGGTGACGCACTCGGCACCCATCGGCACCAGCGCGGCATCCGGACCCAACTCCACGAACGTCGTCACACCACGACCGGCCAACGTCCCCACCGCATCCGCGAACCGGACCGGCTGACGGACCTGGTCGACCCAGTAGTCGGCTGTCGACCACTCCTCGGCAACCGCCTTGCCCGTCACGCTCGACACAGCTGCGAACTGCGCCTCCTGGTAGGTCACGGACTCGGCGACCTCACGGAACTCCTCCAGCATCGGCTCCATCAGCGCGGAGTGGAACGCATGGGAGACCGCCAGCCGCTTCGTCTTGCACCCCTGAGCGGCCAACTCCTCCGCCACCCTGACGACCTCGGCCTCAAGACCCGAAAGCACCACGGACGACGGCCCGTTGACTGCGGCGATACCCACACCGTCGGAGAGCAGCGGCAGCACGTCCGCCTCGGCGGCCTGCACGGCCACCATCGCTCCGCCCTCGGGCAACGCCTGCATCAACCGCCCACGCGCCGCCACCAACGTCGCCGCGTCCTCCAGCGACAGCACGCCTGCCACATGGGCCGCCGCCAGCTCACCGATCGAGTGCCCCGCCACAACATCCGGGCGGACACCCCACGACTCCACCAGCCGGAACAACGCCACCTCAACAGCGAACAACCCGGCCTGCGCATACATCGTCCGGTTCAACGCCGCAGGGTCCTCG
>NZ_JBMNDO010000196.1:0-8945 GCF_052542855.1 Streptomyces sp. SAS_281 | reverse complement strand
GTTCCCGTGGTGTGCACACGCCCGTACTGCTGCTGACCGCGATGGGCACGGTCCACGACCGGGTCGACGGGCTTGACGCCGGTGCCGACGACTACCTCGTGAAGCCGTTCGACCTCGACGAACTCAGCGCGCGCTTGCGAGCACTGTGCCGACGGGCCCTCGATGCCGCCGACGTACTCAGAATCGGCTCGGGGCACCTCTACGTCGGGCGCAGGGAGGTGGAGCTGGCGAACGGCGAACAGGTCGCCCTGGCTCCCCGGGAGTTCGCTCTGCTGTGGGCACTCGCCTCACGCCCCGAAACGGTGTACTCGCGGACGGAGCTGCGCCGGATGGTCTTCCACGAAGCGCCCGCCTCGTCCATCGTCGACACCTATGTCTACTACCTGCGCCGCAAGCTGGGCAGGCGCGTCGTGCGCACGGTCCGTGGTCTCGGCTACCGGCTGGGGGCACTGTGAACCCGTCGGCGTCGGCCGAGTGGGCGGCGGTGCGGCGGGCGCGCCTGCGGATCGCCGTGATCACGGGGGCGATCATCACGTTGCTGGTCACGGTCGTCGGTGGCGTGGCGCACACGGTGATGGTGGACGCGCAGAACGATCAGGTGTGGCGCGAGTTGCGGTACGGCGCCATGTACGGCGACCCGGTCAAACCTCCCGTATGCACCTGGCTGTACGCACCCGGCGTGGAGCCCCTGTCCAACGCTCCGCTCGGATTCCCCGTGCGCGCCGACATGGAGGAGGTCCTCGGCACCCGTGAGGCCGTGGAGCGCACCGTGAAGCGTGACCACACGGTCTATCTGGTGCGTACACAGCCCCGGGCCGACGGAGAGGTCGTGCAGGCGGTGTTCGACATGCGCTTCCAGCTGGCCGACCGCAGCCATCTGTGGTTCGCGCTGGCGGTGGCCGAAGCGGTGGGGCTGCTGGCCGCGGCCGTCACGGGAGTGGTCCTCGGTCGTCGTGCCGTGGCCCCGCTGGCCGAGGCCCTGACCCGGCAGCACCGGTTCGTGACGGATGCCAGTCACGAACTGCGCACCCCGGTCACCCAGGTGCACACGCGGGCTCAGATGCTGGCCCGGCAGGCGGCCGACCAGGATCTGCCGGGCCCGCATCGTGACACGCTGGCCCGGCTGGTCGCCTCGACCGGGCGGCTCGGCGAGGTGCTCGACGACCTGCTGCTGTCCGCGAGCCTCGCGGCCGGTCCGGCACGGCGATCGGAGCACCGGCCGGTGGAACTGGTCGCGCTGGCCCGGTCGGTGGTGGCCGAGGAATCCGACCGGGTGGGCGCGCGTCGTCTCACCGTCGTCGTGGACGGCCCCCCGCACCCTCTCTTCGTCGAGGGCGTCCAGTCCGCGCTCCGCCGTGCCGTCGGTGAGTTGCTGTCCAACGCGATCCGCCACACGCCTGCGGAGGGGCGGATCGAGATGATCCTCTCGCGGTCCGGAGGGACGGTGCTCCTGGTCGTCGCGGACACCGGGCCCGGGTTCGATCCGGCCGCGGTGGAGCAGTTGTTCCGGCGGTTCCACCGCGGCAGCGGCGACGGACGGTACGGGTTGGGGCTGGCGCTGCTGCGGGAGGTCGTCACGCGCCACGGGGGCACGGTCGCGGCCGACGGGCGCCCCGGCCAGGGGGCCCGGTTCACCATCCGCCTCCCGGAGTGCGCGGCCCCGCGCGGTGTCGCGGCCGAAGCCCAGCGGGTCGAGGCGCGACCGGTCACGGCGCTTCGTGCGCGGCGACCAGGCGGGCCGCGGTGCGGACGTCCCGGTCCAGTGGGCGGTCCGGGTCGACCGGGGGAATCGCCTCGCTGAGGGCGTCGAGGAGTTCCGCGCACCGGGGCGCGGTGGGGCGGCGGGCGCCGACGTGGACCGCTTGGCGCAGACCGAGCGCGAGCGATCCGGTGAGCAGGCCGAGCAGTTCCGCCATGTCGTAGGAGCGCAGGGCGGCCTGGGTGCCGAAGGGGACGACGTCCTGGTTGTGCAGGTTCGTCGGCAGGCTCTGCATGCCGGCCGGTGTGGCGTTGCGGCGGATCTCCGCGACGAACGCGGTGGCGGCCAGTTGCACGCCCTGGAGCCCGTGCTGAAGGCCCGGCGCCGTGGCGAGCATCGGTGGCAGTCCCCCGTTGCGCGCCGGATCGGTCAGCAGGTCGAGCTGGCGTTCGGCGAGATTGCCCAGCTGGGCCGTCACGGACGCCAGCAGATCGGCCGCGAAGGCGGCGGGCTGACCGAAGAAGTTGCCGCCGTGCACCACCTTGCCCTCCCGGTCGCCGTGGCCGGGAAAGAACAGCGGGTTGTCGCTGACGCCCTTGAGGTCGGCGGCGACCACGCCGTCGACGTAGCACAGCGCGTCCTCCGCGGCACCGAGCAACTGCGGGGTGCAGCGGATGCTGTACGGCTCCTGGAGCGGCCGGCTTCCCGAGGGGCTGAGGCCGGTGAGGGTCCGCCGCATGCGGGCGCCGGCGTCGACCGCTCCGGCGTGCCCGTACGCCCGGAGCAGGTCGTCGTCGAGGAAGGCGGGGTCGCAGCCCAGCAGGTCGGCCAGGAGGCAGCTGAGGACCGTGAGCGAGCGGTGTGCGTCGCGGACGCTGTCGCGGGCGAGCGCCAGGGCCGCGGTGGTGACGGAGGTTCCGTTGACGAGGGCGAGCGCGTCGCGGCCGTCCAGGTCGAGTGGGCGGAGCCCGGCGGCGGTCAGCGCCTCGCCGGCCGCCATGCGGCGGCCGTCCAGATAGGCGTACCCGCGGCCGCGGAGGGCCTGCGTCGCGTAGGCGAGCGGGATGAGGTCGCCGCTCGCGCCGACGGAGCCGTAGCGGGGGACAGCGGGCGAGAACGTCGTCGCGAACATGTCGGTGAGGCGGTCGACGACCTCGCCGGAGACCCCGGAGAGGCCCTGGGCGAGGGACCAGGTGCGCAGCAGGAGGGCCGCACGGCAGATCTCGTGGGGAAGGTCCGGTCCCTGGCCCGCCCCGAGGTGGGCGAGGGTGTTGTCGCACTGGTCCGCCTCGTCGGGGCGGCCGGCGTACCCGACGAGCGCACCGAAGCCCGTGGTGGCGCCGTAGATGGCGGGGGACCCGTCACCGTCGCCGTGTCGCAGCCCGTGGAAGAAGCGGCGTCCGCGGTCCACACGGGCTCGGGCCGGGGCGTCCACGGTGACGGTGAGCGGTGTGGCGGCCCGGCGCAGGGCGGCGGAGTCCGGAGGGCCGGTGAGGGAAAGGGCGTCCGTGGTGGTCAGCACGTCCGGAAAGGTAGGCGGGGAATCTCAGAGTGCTCTGAAATCGAGTGGCTAGCTTCCCGGGGCATGACCCATGACTATCTGATCATCGGTGCGGGGCCCGCCGGACTTCAGCTCGCCTCCCTGCTGGAGCGGGACGGCGAGGACTACGTCGTCCTGGAACGCGGCAGCGGTCCGGGCACGTTCTTCACCCGGTTCCCCAGGCACCGCTTCCTCATCTCGAACAACAAGGTGCACACCGGTTACGACGATCCGGAGCTGAGGCTGCGGATGGACTGGAACTCTCTGCTGAGCGACGATCCGGAGCTGTTGTTCACCCGGTACAGCCCCCGCTACTTCCCGCCCGCCGACGACCTGGTGCGCTATCTGTCGGACTTCGCCGCCCGGACCGGGGTGCGAGTGCGGTACGACACGGAAGTGACGAAGGTGTCGAAGCACGGGGAGGGCTTCGCCGTCACCGACGGTACCGGCAAGGTGTGGCGGGCCCGGCACCTGGTGGTCGCCTCCGGGATGCCCGTCCCGAACCTGCCCGCGATCCCGGGCGTCGAACTGGCCGAGCGCTACGACACGATCGAGACCGATCCGCAGTCCTTCACCGACCAGCGGGTACTCATCATCGGCCGGGGCAACTCCGCCTTCGAGACGGCCGAGAACCTGATGGAGACGGCGGCGGTCATCCACCTCGTCGGCTCGGGCTCGCTGAAGATGGCCTGGCGGACCCACTATGTGGGACATCTGCGCGCTGTCTACAACAACTTCCTGGACAGCTACCAGTTGAAGTCGCAGAACGCCCTTCTCGACGGCCGGGTCCTGGCCATCCGGCGCGATCAGGACGGTTTCCACGTCCCGGTCGCCTTCGAGCGGGTCGACGAGGTGGTCAAGGAGATCCGTTACGACCGGGTGATCGTCGCGACCGGCTTCCGGTTCGACGCCTCGGTCTTCGACGACACCTGCGCGCCGGACCTGATCGTCGACGGCCGTTTCCCCGCGCTGACGCCGCTCGGCGAGTCGGTCAACGTACCCGGTCTGTATTTCGCGGGGACGCTGATGCAGGGGCGCTCGTTCGGGAAGGCGACGACCGGCTTCATCCACGGCTTCCGCTACGCGGTGCGCGCGCTGTACCGCGGACTGCGGCAGCGTCACGCCGGCGTGCCCTGGCCCACGACGGCGATCGGGGATTCCACCGAGCGGGCCGTCGACGCGGTGATCAGCCGGGTGAACCGTTCCTCGGCGCTGTGGCAGCAGTTCGCCGTCCTCGGTGACCTGCTGTTGCTCGCCCCGGACGGCACGTTCCGCTACGCCGAGGAGGTGCCCGTCGACCATGTGCCGGGGGCCGTGCGGGCCGGGGACTTCGGTGAGGTGGAGGCGTACGCGGTGGTCACCCTGGAGTACGGGGAGGACCACGACCGGGTGGACCCGTTCGACGTCGGTGCCGGCCGCAAGTCCCAGCAGGACGTGTCGGGCCTGGACGGCCGCTATCTGCATCCGGTCGTCCGCTGGTACCGGGACGGCGAGTTCGTGGCCGACCACCACCTCACCGAGAACCTGGAGAACGAGTGGGACAGCGAGGAGGTCCACCGCGCCCCGCTGGACGCCTTCCTCACCGCCCGGCGCAGCCCGGCCGCCACGGTGGCGCCGTGACGCTCCGCGAACTGCGCGAAAGGGCCCGGAAGGTACTGGACCCGGTCGTCTACGACTACGTCGCGGGCGGCGCGGGCGAGGAGCGCGCCCTGGCCGAGAACGAGCGGGCGTTCGACCGGTACGCGCTGCTGCCGCGGGTGCTGAGCGGTGGTGAGGGGCGGGACACCGGCGTCGATCTGCCGGGCGCCCCGCAGGCGTCCCCGGTGTTCGTGGCACCGACCGCCTTCCACCGCCTGGCGCACCGGGCCGGCGAGCGGGCGACGGCCCGTGCCACCGCTGCCGAGGGCGCCGTGCTGGTGACGGGAACGGCGGCCACGGTCGCGGTCTCCGATGTCGTCGCGGCGGCGCGCGAAGCCGCCCCGGACCCGGCCGTGTGGTTCCAGCTGTACCTGCACCCCCGCGCGGAGGTCACCGGAGCGCTCGTCCGGCGCGCCGAGGACGCCGGCTGCACGGCCCTCGTGGTGACCGTCGACTCGCCGGTGTTCGGGCGGCACACCCGGGACCTGCGCAACGGGTTCACCGACCTGCCGCCCGGATACGCCGCGGAGAACATGCGCGGCCTGCCCGGCGCCGGACCCGGTGCGCTCACCGCCATCCCGATGTCCGCCGCGCTCCGCTGGCCGGAATTCGCCGAGGCCGTGCGCGGCACCTCGCTCCCCGTGCTGGTCAAGGGCGTGCTCCATCCGGACGACGCACGCCTCGCCGTCGAGCACGGTGCGGCCGGGGTGGTCGTCTCCAACCACGGCGGCCGCCAGTGCGACGCGGTCCCGGCGGCCGTGGACTGTCTGCCGGCGGTCGTCGCGGCGGTCGCGGGCCGGGTCCCGGTCCTGCTCGACGGCGGGGTGCGCCGGGGAAGCGACGTCGCGGTGGCCCTGGCGCTCGGTGCGAGGGCGGTCGGCGTCGGACGTCCCGTGGTGTGGGGCCTGGCGGCCGACGGGGAGGCGGGCGTGCGGCGGGTCCTCGCGACGCTGCGCGACGAGTACGACCACACGCTCGCCCTGTGCGGTGGGCGCCGGAACACCGATCTGAGGCCCGGCATGGTGGTACGGAAGGGTGGAACGTGGTGAGGACCCGGACGGGTACGGACGCGTGGTGGCTGCCGCGCGCCGTGGTGGCGCTGCGTGTCCGCATCTTCGAGAAGGTCAACGGGGACCGGGCGGTGACCCTCCCGAACGCCACGCACGGTCCGGAGGTGTTCGAGCGGGTGTACGCCCACCCCCACGCGAACGGCCGGAGCGAGGGGGCGGGACTCTCCGACCTGTTCTGGTACTGGCTGGCGCCGGGGCCCGAGGTGCACCAGGAGCACTTGGAGCCCGGTACGCGCTACCAGGACGTGGCCGCGACGACGCGGCGCATCGTCGCCGGGAACTCGGCGGATCTCACCGCGGCTGCCGCCCGTGCCGTGGCGGATGCGCTGGACGCGGTGCCGGACACCCGGATCAGTCTCGTACGGCTGCGGGACCTGGTGATGCCGGCATGGGCCGCGTTCTGCTACGAGTTGGTCTTCCAGGAGCCGTGCCCGCCGGCGGCCCGGAAGCTGATCACCGCGCATGCCGACGACGTGATATCCGCTCTGAAGTGCACCGGTCTGCGCCACCCCCGCCGCCGGGCCCGGCTCAGCGGCTACCTGCGGGACCGGGTCGAGGCGGGCCACGTCCCGCACCGGCTGCCGCCCTCCCTGTCCGTGCCGGAGCAGGTGCACTACCTGCAGGGGACTTTCTTCAACACGGCGGTCGTGCAGCTGTCCGAGGCGACCGCCCACGTGCTGCTCGCCGTGGCCCGCCACCCGGAGGTGCAGCGGCGCCTCCGCGCGGATCCGGAGGACGACGGATATCTGACGCGGGTGCTCGACGAGACGATGCGCCTGTATCCGCTGTTCGGCATCGCCCACCGCATCACCACCGGGGACATAGCCCTGGACGCGGAGACGGTTCTGCCGACCGGTTCCGTGGTGTGCTTCAGCTACCCCGGCTACCACGCCACCGGATACGAACGGCCCGGCGAGTTCGATCCGGACCGCTGGGCGGACCTGGCCGTCAAGGACGCCCCTCACATCCCGTACGGCGTGGCGGCCAACCGCCCCTGCCCGGCCTGGCGGCTGTCGCCGCTCGCGCTGCGCGCCGCGGTACGGGAGGTGCTGCACCGGTTCCGGCTGGATTCGTCGGCCTCCCACACCCGCTCCATCCCGCACCGGGCGCCTTGTCTGCTGATCCCGCGCGGCCTGCCGCCCCGGCCCCGCCGTCTGGGCGCGCTCCGCGGGTTCGTCCGGCTGCGGGACGGGGTGGAGGACGTCACCCGGGGCGTCCGCCAGCTGCTGCTCGGCACGGTCATGGTCCTGCACGCCCGCACACAGCGCCCCGCCACGCGGTATTTCGAAGAGCGGCGGACCGGAGGGTGCCCTGTGCCCCAGGTGGAGAGAGGGAACGGATGACGCCCCATGAGCCGTGCCCGGCCTGCCGCGAGGTGAGCGCATGACCTCGCCCGCCCGGCCCCCCTCTCTGATCGCCCGGCCGCTGATGTTCTGGGCAGGTGTGGCCCTCACGTGTGCGGGTGTCGGCCAGCACGTCTGGATGTTCGTCGATTCCAGGTCGATGGGCTTTCACATGGCGATGATGGGGATGTCCGGCGTGATGTGGGCCGCGATGGCCGCCATCGTCGTGGGCGTGGTGATCTCCGGATGCGCGGTCGTCCAGAGCCCCGGTGCGGCCGAGGCCGGGGCTTCCGTTCCGGGCGGGACATCCCAGGCACACCGGCGCCGTCTCATCGGTGTGCTGAGCTTCGCGCTGATGGTGGACCAGATGAAACCCGCCACCCTGGCGTTCATCCAGCCCGGCATGCGCGACGAGTTCCAGCTCAGCGCCGCCGAGATCTCCTGGCTGCCGACCGTCGCGCTGAGCGGCACCGTCCTGGGATCACTCGTCGGCGGCCGCTCGGCCGACCGGATCGGACGCAGGGCGACGATCCTCATCGCGTCCCTGCTCTTCCTCGGTACGACGGTGTGCGGGGCCATGCCGTCCTTCGGCGGCATCCTGGTCATGTGCGCGCTGATGGGGATGGCGGCCGGCGGCATGCTGCCCGTCGTGTACGCCCTGATGACCGAGAGTCTGCCGCCTGGGCGGCGCGCTGCCGTCATGGTGCTGCAGGCCGGCCTCACCACCACCGGCGGCTATATGGCGGCCTCCGGACTGGCCTCGTTGCTGATCCCGTTGACGGGGTGGCGCGTCCTGTGGTTCGCGCAGCTCCCGCTGGTGCTGATCCTCATCGCGCTGAACCGCTGGATCCCGGAGTCGGCGGCCTTCACGGCCCAGCGGGCCCGGCGCGGGCACGTCCGCGCCTCTGCCCTGTTCAAGCACCCTCAGACGACCAGAACACTGGTCGTCAGCGGTTACGCCCTCGCCTGGGGCCTCGTCTACTGGGGTTTCATCACCTTCCTGCCCAGTCAGCTGGAGGCATCGCACGAGGGAGGCATGTCCGCCGCCACCCTGCTCTTCCTGTCCTCACTGCTGTCCATCCCGACCTGTGTGGTGGCGGCGTGGCTCTACAAGCGCTGGTCGGCGAAGGGCACCATGGTCCTGTACGCGGCCCTCACCGTCGCGGCACTGCTCGTCCTCGCCGCAGTGGGGATGGACGGCAGCGAGCCGGTTCTCCTGACCGCCGTGATCCTGCTGTTCGCCGGTACCGCCGGGGTGATCGCGCTCATCGGGCCCTACACGGCGGAGATCTTTCCCCTGGCCATCCGGGGCACCGCCGGCGGCTGGGCGGCGGCCGTCGGCAAGTCCGGCGGTGCCTTCGGCCCCCCGCTGATCGCACTGGTGCTGTCGGCGCCGGGGGGCATGCGCACCGCCGCGCTGCTCGTCGCGCTGCCGATGGCCCTGGCAGGCGGAGCCGTGGCGCTGCGCGGCAGCAACCCGCGTACGGCCGATGGGTCTCCCGATGAAACCGTTCGGCTGGAGGCCGAACTCGACGCGCTGGTGCGCGGTGAGGCCGTTGCCGTCGAGCGGGCCGATCCGACGGCGCCTCCCACGGGCCGGAACGGCGGCGGCGCGAGGCCCTGAGCGAGGCGGAAGGACCGGGCTACCGCCCTCC
>NZ_JBMNDO010000195.1:0-9009 GCF_052542855.1 Streptomyces sp. SAS_281 | reverse complement strand
TGATTGAACACCCCCGGGACAACGGCTCGTGCGCGAGAGCCCCGGTCGCGGGCGAGATGCTTGCCCCAGGAACGGATGTCGTATCGTCGCGGTCGTGGACCCGTCGGCGACACGCGCCGGGGCAGAGCCTCCAGGAGTGACCGTGACGCAGCAGCTGCCTCAGATCCCGCCGACGGAGCCCGTGCTCACCGGCGTCCGCAACTTCCGCGACCTGGGCGGCCTGCCCACCACCGACGGCCGCCGGGTACGGCACGGCCGCCTCTACCGCAGCGGCCACCTGGCGCACGCCACGGCCGAGGACGCGGCCTTCCTCGGCGGGCTCGGCCTGCACACGGTCTTCGACTTCCGCAACGCGGCGGACCACAAGCTGGACGGCCTGGACATCGAGCTGCCGGGCGTACGGAACGTGAGCATCCCGCTCAGCGACCCGGCGGACGGGGCGCAGTTCTGGCGGATGGTCCGCGACGGAGACCTGGCGGACCTGCGCTCGATCCTGGCCGACGGCAAGGGGACCCGTCGCATGGTCGCCTCGTACCGCTCGATCATCCTGGAGCGCACCGCCGAGCACAGCCGGGTGCTGCACGCCCTGGCCGAGGACAGCGTGCCCGCCCTGATGCACTGCGCGGCCGGCAAGGACCGGGCCGGGCTCTCGATCGCGGTGACGCTGCTGGCGGTGGGCGTCGGGCGGGACACCATCGAGGCCGACTACCTCAAGTCGAACGACGCGCACCGCCGCTACCGCATCCGGCGCAGCGACACCTCGGCGGCCGGGATGTCCCCGGAGGTGCTGGAGCTGCTGAATCCGCTCTTCGGCGCCCAGCCCGACTACCTCGCCGCGGCCTTCACCGCCATCGACGAGACCTGGGGCGGCACCGACCGCTATCTCACCGACGGCCTGAAGCTCACGCCCGCCACCCGGGAGCAGCTGCGCGAACGCCTCCTCGACGAGAGCTGAGGCGACCGCGCCTACTGGTTGTGCATGCCCACCGCGAAGAGCAGGTACAGGAACGCGGCGATGACGTGTCCGGCCACGAGATAGGCGAAGAGCCGGATGACGAGTCCGCGCGGCATCTTCTTCTCTTGGGTGTCGGCGCCGGGGCGCGGGGCCGGGGTGAGCGGGTCGTAGTGCTCTGAATCGGACATGACTGGCCTCTCTGGCTGCCGGGGGTGGGGCGGCGGAAACGTCTCAGCCGCGGTGGACCGGGCCGCCGAGGCACAGGTCGGCGGCGGGGCTCTGCAGCAGGGTGTGGACGAAGAGCAGTTCGGAGCCCTCGGGTTCGGGGGCCGCGATCCGGTGCGGGGTGAGCGAGTCGAAGTGCGCGCCGTCCCCGGGCGCGAGGTCGTGCACCGTCTCGCCGAGCGTCACCCGGAGGCGGCCGGTCAGGACGTACAGCCACTCCTCGCCGGGGTGGACCCGGACCAGGTCGCCCTGGGCGCCGTACGGGACGCGGACGCGCAGCGCCTGCATCGCCCGGCCGGAGCCGCCGGCCTGCTGGTACATCCAGCCGTCGGCCGCCGCGCCCTCGAACGGGCGGCCGCGGACGATCGCGTCACGTTCCGGGGGCATCTCGCCCAGGAGTTCGGAGACCGTCGTACCGTAGATCCTGGCCAGCTGGAGCAGCATCGGCAGCGAGGGCTGGCGCCGGCCCGTTTCGAGCCGGGAGAGGTGGGCGGGCGAGAGCCCGGCCCGCTGGGCCGCGGTCTCCAGGGTGAGACCACGGCCTCGGCGCAGATCGCGCAGGCGTGGCGCGACACCGGGCAGCTCGCCGGCCGCCAGGTCGTCCGGAGGGTTCATGCCTCCATTGGGCCAAATTCTTTCCCCTGAGGCAAATTTCTTGCCTCAGGGGCAAAAGCGCCTCAGCGGTTGGCGACGGCCTGCTTCACCAGGGTCCGTCCGAAGTCCCACATCAGTCCCCCGCCGCTGTGCGCGTCGTCCATGACGGCGGTGAACGCCTCCACGAACCGGTCGACGTCCGCGTCGTCGATGACCAGCGGCGGGATCAGCTTGATCACTTCGAGGTGGTCGCCGGAGACCTGCGTGAGGATGCGGTGCTTCTGGAGCAGGGGCACGACCACCATCTGCGCGAAGAGGCCCTTGCGGGCCGCCTGGAGCATGGTCCACCGGCTGCGGAGCTTCAGCGACGTGGGGCGGCCGAACTCGATGCCGATCATCAGCCCGCGCCCCCGCACCTCGTGCAGCAGCTCGTAGCGCCCGACGAGCGCGGACAGCCGCTCGCGGAGCAGGTCGCCGGTGCGGCGCGCGTGCGCGACGGTCTCCTCGTCCTCCATCACCGACAGCACCGCGAGCCCCGCCGCCATCGCCTGGGCGTTGGAGCCGAAGCTCGCGGAGTGGACGAGGACCCGGTCCATCGAGGAGTAGACGCGCTTGAAGATCCAGTCCTTGCCGAGCGTCGCCCCGACCGGGACGTAACCGCCGGAGAGCGCCTTGGCGACGCAGACGAGGTCCGGTTCCACGCCTTCCTCGTGCTGGTACGCGTAGAAGTCACCGGTCCTGCCGAGGCCGGTCTGCACCTCGTCGGCGATGAGGAGGGCCTTGTGCTTGTGCAGCAGCTCCTGGGCCTCGCGGAGGTAGCCGGGCGGCGCGGCGTGCACCCCCTTGCCCTGGATCGGCTCCACCACCAGGGCGGCCACATCGCCCCGCTTCAGCTCCCGCCGCAGCGCGCCGAGGTCGCCGAGCGGGATCGCGGTGTCGGGCAGCAGCGGGGCGAAGCCGTCCCGGAACCCGCCCTCGCCGTTGACCGAGAGGGAACCGGTGGTCAGCCCGTGGAAGGCGTGGTCGCAGTACAGGACGCGGGGCCGGCCGGTGGCGTACCGGGCGAACTTGAGGGCCGTCTCGACGGCCTCGGTGCCGCTGTTGCCGAAGAACACCCGGTCCAGGTGCGGGCTGTGGCTCAGCAGCCTCTCGGCGAGCAGTCCGGGCAGCGGCTGGCAGTCGAACCTGGTCAGGTCGGCGAGCGAGGCGTCGAGGACGTCGTGCAGCGCCTTGCGTACGACGGGGTGGTGGCGGCCCAGACCCATGACACCGAATCCGGCGAGCATGTCCAGGTAGTCGTTGCCGTCCGCGTCCCAGAAGTGCGCGCCCTCGGCCCGTTCGTAGACCTTGTCGAAGCCGATGGTGTGCAGCATGCGCGGGAGCTGGTGGTTGAGGTGCCTGGTGTGCAGCTCGTAGCGTTCGGCGCCGCGCTCGGCGAGAAGCCGCGCCAGATCGAAGCCCTTCGGCTCGTCGTCCTTCATGCCCCGCTCTCCTTGTGCCCGTTGCCCCGGGCTTCGTGCCCCGTGCCGCCGGCCGCCTTCCGGGCGGCCGTGACGGCGCTGATCCGGCCCGCGATCTCGACCGGTGTGAGTCCGATGTCGGCCAGCACCTCGGACCGCTTGCCATGTGCGAGGAACTGCTCGGGGATGCCGAAGGTGCGCAGCGGTACGTCGACGCCCGCGTCCCGCAGCGCCTGCCCGACCGCCGAACCGACGCCCCCCGCCCGGATGTTGTCCTCGACCACCGCGACGAGCCGGTGCGCGGCGGCGAGCGGCGGCAGCGTCACGTCGACCGGTTTGACCCAGCGGGGGTCCACCACGGTGCAGCGGATGCCGGCGCCCGACAGCAGTTCGGCGGTGCGCAGGCAGACGGAGGCCATCACGCCGACGGCGACCAGAAGCACATCGGCGTCCTCGTCGCGTCGCAGCACGTCCATCCCGCCGACCCGGCCGACCGCCTCGATCGCGTCCCCCACCGACTCCTTCGGGAACCGCACGAGGGTCGGCGCGTCGTCCACGGCGACCGCCTCGCGCAGCTCCTCGCGCAGCCGGTCCGCGTCGCGCGGGGCCGCGATGCGCAGCCCCGGCACGACCTGGAGCACGGACAGGTCCCACATGCCGTTGTGCGAGGCCCCGTCGGGCCCGGTGACGCCGGCCCGGTCCAGGACGAAGGTGACCCCGCAGCGGTGCAGGGCGACGTCCATGAGGAGCTGGTCGAACGCCCGGTTGAGGAAGGTGGCGTAGACGGCGACGACCGGGTGCAGCCCGCCCGTGGCGAGCCCGGCGGCACTGACCGCCGCGTGCTGCTCCGCGATGCCCACGTCCCAGACGCGGTCCGGGAACGCCTCGGCGAACTTCGTCAGCCCGACCGGGTCGAGCATCGCGGCGGTGAGCGCGACGACGTCCGGGCGCTCCGCCCCGATCGCCGCGATCTCGTCCGCGAACACGGAGGTCCAGGACGGGCCGGCGGCGGGGGTGAGCGGGGCGCAGGTCAGGGGGTCCATCGCGCCGACGGTGTGGAAGCGGTCGGCCTCGTCGCGCAGGGCGGGGGCGTAGCCGCGCCCCTTCTCGGTGATGCAGTGGACGAGGACCGGGCCCCGGAAGCCCTTGGCCCGGTGCAGGGCGGCCTCGACGGCGGCGGTGTCGTGCCCGTCGACCGGGCCGATGTACTTGAGCCCCAGGTCCTCGAACATGCCCTGCGGGGCGACGAAGTCCTTGAAGCCCTTCTTGGCCCCGTGCAGCGACCCGTACAGCGGCTGCCCGATGACGGGGGTGCGTTCCAGGAGCCCCTTGCCCCAGGACAGGAAGCGCTCGTAGCCGTCGGTGGTGCGCAGGGTGGACAGGTGGCGGGCGAGGCCGCCGATGGTGGGCGCGTAGGAGCGCTCGTTGTCGTTGACGACCACGATCAGCGGGCGGTCCTCGGCGGCGGCGATGTTGTTCAGGGCCTCCCAGGCCATGCCGCCGGTGAGGGCCCCGTCCCCGATGACGGCGACGACGTGGCTGCCGCGGCCGCGTACCTCGCCCGCCTTGGCGAGCCCGTCGGCCCAGCCGAGGACGGTCGAGGCGTGCGAGTTCTCGATGACGTCGTGCTCGGACTCCTCGCGGGACGGATAACCGGAGAGCCCGCCCTTGCCGCGCAGCTTGGAGAAGTCCTGGCGTCCGGTGAGCAGCTTGTGCACATAGGTCTGGTGCCCGGTGTCCCACAGGATGCGGTCGACGGGCGAGTCGAACACCCGGTGCAGGGCGATGGTCAGCTCCACCACCCCGAGGTTGGGGCCGAGATGGCCCCCGGTCCTGGCCACGGCCTGCACCAGGAACGTACGGATCTCGTCGGCGAGTCCGCCGAGCTGTGACGCGTTCAGTGCCTTCAGATCGTGCGGCCCCCGGATGCTCTGCAGCAGCGTCATGCCCCGGGCCCCCTCTCTCTGTGGTCCTGTCTCCTGCCCAAGGTGACGGCCGGGCTCCGCGCGGGAGCCCGGCCGGGTGACGCGACTCAGCCGTTGCCGCTGACGGTCTCGCGCATCGCGCGCAGGGACTCCTTCAGGGAGCCCATGGTGGCGAGGACGGCGGTGGGTTCGTATCCGCAGTGCGCCATGCAGTTGGCGCAGCGCGGGTCCTTGCCCCGGCCGTACTTGTCCCAGTCGGTCTCCTCGATGAGCTGCCGGTACGTCGGAACGTAGCCGTCGCTCATGAGGTAGCAGGGCCGCTGCCAGCCGAACAGGGAGTAGTTGGGGATGGCCCAGGCGGTGCACGGGAAGTCGGCCTTGCCCTCCAGGAAGTCCAGGAAGAGCGGCGAGTGGTTGAGCCGCCACCGGCTCCGGTTGCCGCCGGCGAAGGACTTCTTGAACAGCTCGCGGGTCTGCTCGACGCCCAGGAAGTGCTCCTGGTCGGGCGCCTTCTCGTACGCGTAGGCGGGCGAGATCATCATCTCGTCCACCTTGAGGTCGTCGTTGAGGAAGTTGAGCACCTCGATGATCGTCTGCGGGGTGTCGGTGTTGAAGAAGGTGGAGTTGGTGGTGACCCGGAAGCCGCGCCGCTTGGCCTCCTTGATCGCCGCCACCGCCTCGTCGAACACCCCTTCCTTGGCGACCGATTCGTCGTGCCGCTCCCGGAGCCCGTCGATGTGCACGGCGAACGCGAAGTAGGGCGAGGGCGTGAACTTCTCGATCTTCTTGCGCAGCAGCATCGCGTTGGTGCAGAGGAAGACGTACTTCCTCTTTGCCACCAACTGGCGCACGATTTCGTCGATCTGAGGGTGCATCAGTGGTTCGCCCCCGGCGATGGAGACCATCGGGGCGCCCGATTCGAGCACGGCTCCGACGGCCTGGGCCACGGGCATGCGCTGTTTGAGGACTCCGGCCGGGTGCTGGATCTTCCCGCAGCCCTCGCAGGCGAGGTTGCAGGCGTACAACGGCTCCAGCTCGACAATCAGCGGGAATTTGTCCCGCTTGCGGAGCTTCTGTTCAATGAGATACGTCGCAACCTTGATGGACTGACGAAGCGGCATGGCCATCTGGCTCACCTCCTGGGGAGCAGCAAAGATCGGTGCCATTCATAGAAAGCCGGCAGGACGGCACGGAGAACGCGGAAAGCCGATATTCCACCGCGGAACGTGCCGATGCGGACGAGCTCATGCTCCGGAGCGTCCACGACCACCCGTACGGCGGCAACCGGGCGTGGCCCGGACCGCAGGGCGGTACGCAGGGTCGCGGCGGACTCCATGTCCACCGCGATCGCCCCGGTGGCCCGCAGATCGGCCCGCTCATGTCCCCGGACGACATGGTCGGACCCGGTCAGCGGGCCGGTGTGTACGGTGCGCCCCGGTACGGCCCTGGCCAGCGCTTCGGCCAGCAGGTCCGCTCCGGTGCACGGGACGGGGTCCCCGGCGGCCCGGGTCTCCTCGGCCACCACCAGGTCGCCCGGGTGCATCCCGGGCGCGAGGCCGGCGCAGAACCCCGAGGCGATGACGGCGGTGTCCGCCGCCGCGCCGTCCCGCCCGAGCACGCGCGCCACGGCGGTCTCGGCCGCCCTGGGGCCCATGCCCGTGCGGAGTACGGTGACCCGCGCCGGGGCGTCCACCGCCCTCCCCCTGGCGGTGCGCAGGGCGAGCTGTTCGATGCCGAGCGCGCAGGCGATCAGCAGCGGGCCGGCCGGCCCGGTCTCCCCCATCAGGCCCCCTCGCGCGTCGGCGTGCGGCCCGCGAACGGGTCGCCGTGCACGTACCGCCCGAGTGCGGTGAGCGGGAAGACCTGACGGTAGAGGTGGTAGTTGATGGAGAAGTCCCAGGGGAAACCGGTGCCCGTGAAGTAGGGCTCGTCCCAGGAGCCGTCGGCCTGCTGGGTCTCGGTCAGCCAGGCGATGCCCCGGGTCACGGCGACGGTGTCCCGCCGCCCCGCGGCGAGCAGCGCGAGGAGTGCCCAGGCGGTCTGGGAGGCGGTGGAAGCCCCCTGGCCGATCCACTTCTCCTCGGTGTAGGAGCGCAGGTCCTCGCCCCAGCCGCCGTCGTCGTTCTGGACGGACTCCAGCCATTCGACCGCGCGCCGGATCGCCGGGTGCGACGGGGGCAGCCCGGCGGCGGTCAGCGCGGGGACCACCGACCCCGTCCCGTACACGTAGTTGACGCCCCAGCGCCCGAACCAGCCCCCACCCGGGTCCTGTTCGGACAGCAGCCATTCGACGCCCCGCCGGGTGACGGGGTGCGCGGCACGGCCCTCGACGGCCAGCATCTCCACCACATGCCCGGTGACGTCGGCGGACGGCGGGTCGATGACCTCGCCGAAGTCGCAGAAGGGCAGCCGGTTGGGGAAGGGGCTGGTGTTGTCCGCGTCGAACGCGCCCCAGGCACCGTTACGGGACCGCATGCCGACGTTCCAGCGCACCCCGCGCTCGATCGCGGCGTCCACCCGGGCCTGGTCGGGGTGGCGGACCCGGCGCAGGGCGAGGACCACCTCCGCGGTGTCGTCGATGTCGGGGTAGTTGTCGTTGTGGAACTCGAACGCCCAGCCTCCGGGCTCCAGTCCGGGCCGGCGCACCGCCCAGTCGCCCGGCCGGACGATCTCCTCCGCGAGCATCCAGTCCGCCGCCTTGACGAGCGCCGGGTGGTCGGGGGCGACCCCGGCGTCGGCGAGCGCGATGGTGGCCAGGCAGGTGTCCCAGACCGGGGACTGGCACGCCTCGATCATGCGGGTGCCGTCCTCGCGCCACACGGCGAAGCGGTCGAGCGATTCGAGACCCGCCCGCATCACCGGGTGTTCGAGGTCGTAGCCGAGGAGGTGCAGCGCGATGACCGAGTAGACGGCGGGCGGCTGGATGCCGCCCCAGCAGCCGTCGTTCTCCTGGCGTTCGATGATCCAGCGGGCGGCTGCGTTCATCGCGACCCGGCGCAGCCGGCGCGGCGCGAAGCGGTGGTAGACGTGCAGCGCCTTGTCGAGCCGCTGGAAGAGCCCGTCCCAACTCCGCGCCGGTGCGGGGCGCTTGGGCGGATTCGGGTTCTCAGGGTCGGTGTGCAGCTCGTCCAGGGCGAAGGGGGCGGGCCGCACCGGCCGCTTCGCCGACACGATGGTGAGCGGCACGATTGTCTGGCGGGCCCAGCATCCGAAGTCGTAGATGTTGAGCGGGACCCATTTCGGGAAGAACATCAGCTCCGGAGGGAGCTCCGGCAGGTCGTCCCATTTCCACCAGCCGAAGAGGGCCAGCCAGATCCGGGTGAAGACCCGGCTCGCGGCGATGCCGCCCTGCTCCCTGACCCAGCCCGCGGCCCGGGCCATGTGCGGGTCCTCGGGCCGGTCGCCGGCCAGCCGCAGTGCGACGTACGCCTCGATGGTGGTGGAGAGGTCCGCGGGGCCGCCGTGGAAGGTCGCCCAGGTCCCGTCGCCGAGCTGTTCGCCGCGGATGAACCCGGCGGCGGCCCGGACCGTGGCGGGGGCCTGGATTCCGAGGAACTGACGGAGCAGAAGGTCCTCGGCGTCCATCGTGACGTTGGTGGCGAGGTCGCCCTTCCACCAGCCCTGCTCGTCCTGCCTGCCGAGGAGATGCTCCACCGAGCGCTCCGCGGCCCGCCGTGCGGCGGCCTCCACACCGTCCGCGGCGATCGTTGATTCGGTTGTCTTTCTACTGGCCGAGGCTGCGCGGGGGTCAACGGCCCCGGTGCTTCCGTCGGTCGTCGCTGTCATGGCTTCCCCTTCGTGCAGGTGGTCCTCTGCTGTGCTGGGGTCTCCGTCGGCCGGCGCCCGTGGG
>NZ_JBMNDO010000194.1:0-9569 GCF_052542855.1 Streptomyces sp. SAS_281 | reverse complement strand
GGCCCCACGTCCCCGGCACCGTTCGAGCCGATCGAGCCGAACCGGCGGGAGCCGGGCCACCGCGCCTTACCGCGCGACAAGTCGATTCAGGGAGTGCCGTGGGCGTCAGCCTCAAGGACGTTGCGCAACGGGCGGGCGTGTCCATCAAGACCGTGTCGAACGTGGTGAACAACTATCAGCACGTCACACCGAAGATGCGCGCCAAGGTGCAGCAGGCCATCGACGAGCTCGGCTACCGGCCGAACCTGACGGCTCGCCATCTGCGCAAGGGCCGCACCGGGATCATCGCGCTCGCCGTCCCCGAGTTCGGCAACCCGTACTTCGCGGAGCTGGCGGGCGCGGTGGTCGACGCCGCCGCCCGGCACGACTACACCGTGCTGGTCGACCACACCGGCGGACTGCGCGAGAAGGAGCTCCTGGTCAGCCAGGGCTTCCGGTCCCACGTCATCGACGGGCTCATCCTCAGCCCGATCCACCTGGAGACCGAGGACCTGATGGCGCGCACCGAGACCGCGCCGCTGGTCCTGCTCGGCGAGCGCGAGTACGAGGCCCCGTACGACCACATCGCCATCGACAACGTCGCGGCGGCCCGCGAGGCCGTACGCCACCTCGTCGACCTCGGCCACCGCCGCATCGCCTTCCTCGGCTCCCGTACCGGCCGCGAACGCCAGCCCGCCCACCTCCGGCTGCGCGGCTGGCGCGAGGAGCTGGCCGCCGCCTCCATCGAGCCCGACGAGGCACTGGTCGTCGTCACCGACGGCTACGGCCGCGAGGACGGGGCCTCCGCCATGGCCGCGCTGCTGGACCGGGGCGAGCGGCCCGACGCCGTCTTCGCGTACAACGACCTCATCGCCATCGGCGCCATGCGCACCCTCACCGCGCGCGGCCTGCGCATCCCCGAGGACGTCGCCGTCGTCGGGTTCGACGACATCGAGGAAAGCCTCTACGGCGCGACCACGCTCACCACCGTGGCGCCCGACAAGGAGGCCATCGCCCGGCTCGCCGTCGACAGCCTGGTCGAGCGCCTCTCGGGCGAGCCGGTGGCGGAGCCCCGGCGGCCCCGTCCCGGCTACCGGCTCGTCGTCCGCGAATCCACCGTCCCCCGGCCCGCCGCCGGACCCGCGGCGCCCTAGGACGTGCTTCGAAACACGCCCTGGGCACGGGCCGGACTCCCCGCCACCCCCGGGGAGTCCGCTGCCCACGGCCCGCCCGCCCGGCCGCTCCGGCCTTCCGATCGCCCCCAAGGATCATCGATGCCTCGCCCCACCGTGCACAGCAAACCGTTCGGCGCCCACGGCTCCACGGACGTCGACCTCTGGACGCTCGACTCCGGCACCGGAGTCCGGGCCGAGATCCTCACCTACGGTGGCATCCTGCACCGGCTCACCGTGCCCGACACCGCCGGCACCCCGGCCTCCGTCGTCCGTTCGCTGCCCGCGCTCGACGACTACACGGGCAAGAACCCGTTCTTCGGCGCCCTCGTCGGCCGTTACGCCAACCGCATCGCGCACGGCAGGTTCACCCTCGACGGTGTGGAGCACCAGGTCCCCGCCACCGACCGGGGCCACGCCCTGCACGGCGGGCCGGACGGCTTCCACACCCGGATCTGGCAGGCCGAGGGCACCGCCACGGACGAGGCGGCCGTCCTGCGGCTCGCACTGCACAGCCCCGACGGCGACATGGGCTTCCCCGGGGCGCTGGACGTCACCGTGACGTACACCCTCGACGCCGCCGGCACCCTCGCCCTCGACTACGCGGCCACCACCGACCGCGCCACCGTCGTCAACCTCACCAACCACGCCTACTTCGACCTCACCGACCGGGGCGACATCCTCGGCCACACCCTCCAGGTGGACGCGGGGCACTACCTCCCCGTGGACGAGGAGGGCATCCCCGAGGGCCCCGCCGCGCCCGTCGCCGCCACCCCGTTCGACCTGACCGAGCCGCAGACCCTCGCGGACCGGGTCGCCCTGCCGCACGAACAACTGCGCCGGGCCGGCGGGTTCGACCACTGCTGGGTTCTCGACGGCGCGGACGCAACGGCGGCTCCCCGCCGCGCCGCCCGCCTCGCGGCACCCGACGGCGGGCGCGTCATGGAGGTGTGGACCACCGAACCGGGCATCCAGGTCTACACCGCCAACCAGCTGGACGGCACCCTGGCCGACCCCGACGGCGGCCACCACGAGCGCCACAGCGCCGTCTGCCTGGAGACCCAGCACCTCCCCGACTCGCCCAACCGCCCCGACCTGCCGGCCACCGTCCTGCGCCCGGGCGAACACTTCCGCAGCCGCACGGAATACCGCTTCCCGCACCTGGCAGCCCGCAGGGCGTGAGTCCGTACCGGTCGGGCTCCCGTCCCGCACGGCGAATTACGATGAGCCTCGTAGTATGGGAGCCCCGGACGGAGCGACGATGCGGAGAGCGACCGTGACCCCTGCCAGCACCACCGCCCCGGCAGCGGGCGCGCGCGCCCTGCCCCACCCCGCCCGTGAGGAGATCCGGCTCGAAGCGGTCCTGCACGCCCTCTCGGACCCGGTGCGGCTGTGTGTCGTACGGGAACTGGCCGCCGCCGAGGCCGAGCTCACCTGCTCCCGCTTCGACCTGCCGGTCACCAAGTCCACCTCCACGCACCACTTCCGGGTGCTGCGCGAGAGCGGCATCGTCCAGCAGACCTACCGGGGCACCGCCAAGATGAACGGGCTTCGCCGGGACGACCTCGACGCGCTGTTCCCCGGGCTGCTCGACCGCATCCTCGAAGCGGCGGCCTGCCAGGCGGTGCGCCTCGGCCAGGGCTGAGGGCGGCCGGTATCGTCACCGTGCGGACCGGAGCAGTCGCCGATCGTAGTACTTCATTGACCGATCAGCCCTGACGGGACATGCTGTACCCCCGCCACGGACCGGTTCCGGCGACGCAGGGGATCGCCGGAGCCGGGACGTCTCAGTACGCGGGCCTCTCGCCGCCCCCGGTGGCGGCGGCCCACTCGACCAGCAGACTCTGGTACTGCTCCTCGTCCTCCGGCGACAGGTGGCCGCCCGAACGCCGCCACAGGTCGCGAATGTCTTCATTCACCACTGCTGCGGGGCGTACGGAATCGGACGGGCACGGAGTCGGGGACATGTTCTCCAGGCTAAGGCCACGATGTGACAATCCGACCCATTGCGCGTCAGGGACATCTCTCACATGTGTCTCAGGCAACCTTCTCGGTGAGTCCCAGCTCCAGCAGCCCGTCGGGCCGCTCATCCACCGGCAGGTGGCGTACAAAACGCACCTCGCAGCCCAGCGCCGCGGCCCCGCCGTCGGCGCGCCGGTTGTCGCCGACCATCACCACATCCGCCGGATCCTGTCCCAGAAGTGTGCAGGCGGTGTGGAAGAGCCGTGCGTCCGGCTTCTGGACGCCGTGCTCGAAGGAGAGGACGTACGCGTCCACATAGCGGTCCAGGCCGTGCGCGCGGAAGACGGGCCGCAGGTCCCAGCCGATGTTGCTGACGACCCCGATCCGGACCCCGGCCGCGCGCAGCCCGGCCAGGACCTCCGCCGCGTCCGGGTAGGGGCGCCAGGCGTCCGGGCTCAGATGGCGGGCGTAGAGCGCGTCGTACAGCCCGGGGTCGGGCAGGGCCACCTGGCGGGCCAGACCGGTGTACACGGCGCGGTGCAGCTCGGCGCTCTCGTCGCGGTGCGCCCAGCCGTCCGCCAGCTCCTCGGGCATCCGCGTCGGGTCGGGCCCGCCCGGCAGCGCGCCGAACGCCTCCAGCTCCGCCGCGTACCGCTCGAAGGCAGCCTCGTCCACGCGCACCCCCCGGTCGGCGAGAGTCGCGGCGAGCCAGGACCGGACCGGCTCGATCCGGAACAGCGTCCCGGAGAAGTCGAAGAGGGCACCCTTGATCGGCATGGCACCGATCCTCGCCGAACCGGCGCGCCCCGGGCAAGGGCGCCTGTCCGGCCACCACGGCACCCTGCCTGGTCAGAGCCTCCGGCACGGGGGTGCGGCGGCGCACCACCGGTCGAAGCCCCGGATGGCGAAGGCGGCCAGCGCCGCCCCCAGGAGCCACCCGCCCAGCACGTCGGACGGCCAGTGCACGCCCAGGTACAGCCGGGTGAGCCCGACCCCGAGCACCGAGACGGCCGCCGCGCCCACCGCCGCCCGCCATACCCCGCGCCGCGCACCGGACCGGTGCAGCAGCCACAGCAGCAGCCCGCAGCTCACCGTCGCCGTCATCGCGTGACCCGAGGGGTAGGCCGCGTAGTGGGCCGAGTCCACGGGGTCCGCCCACTGCGGCCGGTCCCGGCCGACGACCGCCTTGACGCCCTGCTGCACGAGCGCCGAGAGCAGCGTCGTCGCCGCGACCCACGCCGCGAGCGGCCGGGCCCCGCGCCACCACAGGGCCACCACCGCGGCGGAGACCAGGGCGCGGAACGTCCACGGGTCCCACAGCCAGTCCGTCAGCAACCGGTTGACGTGCACGAAGCCGGGCTCGGTCACCGCCCGCCGGTGCAGCGCCTCCGCGATCCGTGCGTCCAGGTCCACGAGCGGCTGCCACCGGGCGGCGACCAGCGCCGTCACCGCACCGCCGAGCACCCCGCAGACCGTGCCCGCCCGCGAGAGGCGCGAAGCGGGGCGGACCCGGCCGACGGGGGAGAGCAGCGGAATGTGCATGGCATGATCCTCGCCGACCGGCGCCCCCTCCGGCCATTCCAGCGCGCCGGAAAACGGAATCGCCGGTCCGCTACTTGAGCGCGCTGAGCCCCGGAACGAACGCCACCAGCAGCGGGACGACGGGCACCAGGGCCGCCGCCGCGGTCAGCCGCAGCCGCCGTCCGGCCGTGAGCCTGCCCGCCGGGGCCAGCAGCCGGTTCACCCGCAGCGGCAGCTCCGCGTCCGCGGCCGGGGACGGGCCGAACACACCCCGGTCCTCGTTGAGTTCGACCAGGGCGAGGGCGATCGTCAGCCGGCCGAAGCGCCGCGAGGCCACATCGTCGGCCGCCAGCTCGACCAGCCGGTGCATCTCGTTGCGGAAGGCCGCGAACACCGGCACCTGCGGGAAGCCGGAGGCCAGCGCCTCCGAGCAGTTGAGCAGCCAGTCGTGCCGGGCCTGCGCGTGGCCCTGCTCATGGGCCAGCACCGCGTCGAGCCCGCGTCCCTTCAGCCGCCCCAGCGCGGCTGTGGTGATGACGAGTTGGGGCGCGGCCCCCGGCAGCCACCAGGCGTCCGGACGCTCACCCTCCAGCACCACGAGCCGCCCGGACCCCGGCTCCTCGCCGGGCATCAAGGGGGCGCGCACCAGGAGTTCGGTCCGCCGCTGCCTGCGCCGCAGATGCGCCCGGTGGATCTCCCGGGCCAGCATGGCGGCCGTCCACACCCCGCCGAGGGCCAGCAGCACGGCCATCACCGCCGACCACACCCCGTGGCCGGCGAGCGCGTACGCCTCCACGACGGCGTGCGGCGCGGGCGCGAAGACATGACCCCGTACCGCCTGCCAGGCGGCGGCCGCGCTGAACGTCATGGAGAGCGCGAACGAGAGCAGCACCGCGCCCACCGCGCACTGCCACACCCACAGCGCCACCACCGGTTCGCGCTCGGGCCACTCGGCCCGCGCCATCAGGCGCGGGGTCACGACGGCGGCCAGTGCACCGAGCAGCAGCAGCGCTAGGGAGACCCACATGGCGTCAGCCTATGAGGGCCGCGCCACACACGGGTATGGCTCCGCGCGCCAAGTGACGCACACCACGAAAGGCGGCCCTTCCCGTCTCACAGGGTGAGCAGCATCGCGAACATGGCTATCCCCATGGTCAGCCGGCACGCGAGAGCCAGCTCCGGGCGGGCCCCCCAGCCCCCGGGCGCGGACCGCCCGCCGGTGGCCGCCGCGGCCACCGGCACCAGCCGGGCGCCCGAGCGCAGCACGTACACCGCGTAGTAGAGGAGGAGCAGCCCCGTGAGCAGGGGTATGCCGCCGGCGCCGGCCATGCTGGTGGAGCCCATCGCGTGCGAGCCGTGGCTGCCGCCGTGCCCGCCCGCTCCGGCCCGGGCCATCACCACCGCCATGTAGACCATCGCGGAGGAGCCGACCAGATGGTGCAGATGGTGTCCGCTGCGCCGGGAGAACCACAGCGCCCGCAGCGCCGCGATCCCGAAGAACACCGCGTAGAGCCCCCACCCCCACGCGGGCGGGGCGACGGCGGCGGCCGGTATCGCCATCGCGGCCATGCCGAAGCCCATCAGCGCCTCGGCCCGCGCGGCTCTGCGCTCCTCCGCGCTCCCCGTACGGGTGCGCAGCAAGCAGTACGAGCCCGTCACCGCGCACAACGCCATCAGCAGCCATCCGGACATCGCCGGTCCGTGCACAGCGGCCCTCCCCCCGGGCGAACGACATCGCCGTCGACCAGTAGATGCCCGGGGCCGGACACCTGTACGCGGCGCACGGAGGTGCAGGGGGAGCACGCAACGGGAGCGTTTCCGGGATGCGCCTGGCACGCGCCCCCGCGCGCCCCGCGAGGGCCGTCGGGAGCCCCGGCGCCGCCCCCGGAGTTACGCTGCTCCGGCACCGCCCCCGCACAGAATCCGGAGACACCCCGCCATGGACACCGCCCCGCCCCGGGACACGGGAGAACTGACCTTCCGCGACGCCACCGAAGCGGACATACCCGCACTCGTCGAGCTCATCGAGTCGGCGTACCGCGGTGACAGCAGCCGCGCCGGCTGGACCACCGAGGCGGACATCCTCCAGGGGCAGCGCACCGACCCGCAGGGCGTGCGCGAGGTGGTCGAGAGTCCGGGCAGCCGGCTGCTCGTGGTGGAGCGGGACGGCGCGCCCGTCGCCTGCTGCCAGCTGGAGCACCGCGGCGACGCCGCGTACTTCGGCATGTTCGCGGTCCGTCCCGCGCTCCAGGGCGCCGGCCTCGGCAAGGTGATCATCGCCGAGGCCGAGCGCACCGTCCGGCGGAGCTGGGGGGCGCGCGAGATGCACATGACGGTGATCTCCGTCCGCGACGAGCTCATCGCCTGGTACGAGCGCCGGGGTTACCGCCGCACGGGAGAACTGTCCCCGTTCCCGTACGGCAACGAGCGCTTCGGCATCCCGCTCCGCGACGACCTGGCCTTCGAGCTGCTGGTCAAGGAGCTGGACGGCTGACCGCTACGCGGGGGCGCCGCCCCCGCGCTGGATGTCGGGGTGGTCGGTGGTCACGCCGTCCAGCCCCAGCCCCTCGGCCAGCCGCAGCTGCTTCTGGGTGTTGACCGTCCAGCCGAAGACCGTCAGCCCCTCGGCGTGGGCCTTGTCGACCAGCTCCAGCGTGATGCGCCGGATGTTCAGGATGAGCCGGCTCGCGCCCACCGCCTTCGCGCGGTCCAGCAGGTCCGCGCCCCAGCGGCTGGCCACCAGCGCCGTCCGCACGCCCGGGACCAGCTGCGCGATCTCGGCGATCGCCTCGTCGTGGAACGAGATCACCTCGACGCGCTCGACCAGGTCGCGCTCGTGCATGACCCGGGCCAGGGTGCGGGCGGCCGCCACGTCCTTGATCTCCGCCTGGAGCGGGGACCGCACGGCGTCCAGGACCTCCTCGAAGACGGGCACCCGCTCGCCCAGCCCCGCGTCGAGCGCGCGCAGCTCGGCGAGCGTCTTCTCCGCGATCGGGCCCTCGCCGTCGGTCGTCCGGTCCACCTCCGCGTCGTGCATGACGGCCAGCGCGCCGTCCTTGCTGAGATGCAGGTCCAGTTCGACGAGGTCCACGCCCTCCTTCTCGGCACGGACGAACGAGCGCAGCGTGTTCTCCGGCTCGAAGCCCGGCGCTCCGCGATGACCGATCGTAAGAATGGACAAGGCCCGCTCGCTTCCGTCGACGCTCTCTTACCGAGGCAGCCTAGTGGCCTCGGGACGCCGTGCAGGGGAGGGGCGGGGTCGGCGGCGCAGCGCCCCTCGGAACCCCCGAAGAGACCGCCGTAGCGGTGTACCACAGGAAAAACGACGGTGACCATGGGGGTTCGCAGGATAATTTCCACAATCCCACTTGTCCCAGGGGCTCGCACGCGGATACGGTGGTGAGACGCGAGGTTCTCCCGTGGAGGAAGTGTGATGACGGAAATTCTTGTGCACGACGCCGCATTCGGCGACATAGATGCCGCCCCACGGGTGATCGAGCACCCGGCCTGGCCCGCGCTCAAGAACGCCGTGGAGGAGATCCGCCCCTGGCAGTCGAAGGACGGTTCCATCGATTTCGACGCCGAGGGCGCGCCGGCCCCGGCGCTCGCCGAGGCCGCCGTGGAGCGGGTGGTCGGTGCCGTCGAGGAGCTGTCACCGCTGCTGCCGCACGACGCCGCGTACCACCGCGCCCTCGTGAAGGACCTGCGCGGCTGGGTGGGCGGCGGTTTCGACGTCCCCGACTTCCTGGACTCCCTGCTGGCCTTCCAGCCGGCCAAGGGACGCGCCGACGGCCTCCAGCACCTGGTCGTCTTCGCCATGTACACCCAGAACGGCAACCCCGACCGCAATCTCGAAGCGGTCGTGCTGCGGATGGTCTGGCCCGACTGGCTCGCCGAGCTGGAGGCCACCCGTTACGACAACCCGCTGTTCTGCGGCATCACCTTCGAGGACTTCACCTCCGGTTACGACACCGACTCCGCGGTGCTCTTCCCGGAGACCATCGCCGTCCGCGAGGCCCCCGAGCGCTTCAGCTGGGGCGGCATCTTCTGCGACCGCGAGGCCGCCCGCTTCCGCCGCGTCACCGAGGCGGCCGTCGACCTCCTCGGCGTCGAGCTGCCCGACGACATCCGCGCGATGATCGGCGACCAGCAGCGCTGCGAGCAGGCGTTCGTGCTCTGGGACATGGTCCACGACCGCACCCACAGCCACGGCGACCTGCCGTTCGACCCGTTCATGATCAAGCAGCGGCAGCCGTTCTGGATGTACGGCCTCGAGGAGCTGCGCTGCGACCTCACCGCCTTCAAGGAGGCCGTGAAGCTGGAGGCCGAGGGCAACCCGCACGGCCGCGACGTGCAGTACGCCGTGCTCTTCGACCGGATGTTCCGCTTCCCGGTCACCGGCGAGCGCGTCCGCAACTACGACGGCCTCGGCGGCCAGCTCCTCTTCGCGTACCTCCACAAGCACGACGTGGTGCGCTGGACCGACAACACGCTCCGGATCGACTGGGAGCGCGCCCCGCAGGTCACCAACCAGCTCTGCGCCGAGATCGAGAAGCTGTACCGGGACGGCATCGACCGCCCCAAGCTGGTCCATTGGTTCGCCGCGTACGACCTCGTCTCCACCTACCTCGCCCCGCACCCCGGCTCCCGCTGGGCCAAGGGCCCCGACGCCCTGGACCTCTCCCAGCCGCCCCGAAAACTCGTGGACGACGTGCTTCCGGACGAGTTTCCCCTGAGCATGTTCTATGAGGCCCTCTCCAAGAAGCTGAAGAGCGTGATCGCCTCGGCCAAGGGCATCACCGGTTCGGACGCGGGGAAGGCTGCCGCGTGAGCACAGGTTCCAAGGAGGCGGAGGCCATGAACGGAACAGGCACGGGCGGCGCGCTCGAAGGGGCCGTGGTCGCCGTCGCGGGAGCCGCCGGGCCGGCCGGCCGG
>NZ_JBMNDO010000193.1:0-9621 GCF_052542855.1 Streptomyces sp. SAS_281 | reverse complement strand
ACGAACCGACACACCCAACCGCTCGTCCAACACCTTCACGACCGCGTCGAACGCCTCCGCGAACACCGGGAACACGCCATACAACTCACGCCCCATCCCCACCCGCTGAGCACCCTGACCCGTGAACAACACAGCCACACGACCACGCCGAACCCGGTCCACCACACGACCAGAACCCGACACCACCGACTCAAGGCCACTCACCAACGCATCCCGGTCCGCACCCACCACCACAGCACGGTGCTCCAACGACGCACGCGACGTCGCCAGGGAGAACGCCGCGTCGACAACGTCCAGCCCGGGACGGGACCCGACATGCGCGAGCAGCGCTGCCGCCTGCGCCCGCAGCGCCTCCGCGCTACGGCCCGACACCACCCACGGCACCACCGGCAACCCGGCGGCCGCGACCTCGGCAGGCTCTTCGACCGCAGGCGCTTCTTCGAGGATCACGTGCGCGTTCGTCCCACTCAGACCGAACGACGACACACCCGCCCTACGCGGACGACCCTCCACAACCGGCCAGGCGACCTGCTCCCGCAGAAGCCGCACGTCGCCCGCCGACCAGTCCACCTCGGGCGACGGCTCATCCACATGCAGCGTCGACGGCAGCGCACCCTCGCGCAACGCCATCACCATCTTGATCACACCTGCCACACCAGCAGCCGCCTGCGTATGACCGATGTTCGACTTGATGGAGCCGAGCAGCAGGGGGCGGCCCTCCGGCCGGCCCTGGCCGTACGTCGCCAGCAACGCCTGCGCCTCGATCGGGTCACCCAACCGCGTACCCGTACCGTGCGCCTCCACCGCGTCCACATCGGCGGTGGTCAGACCGGCCGCAGCCAGAGCCTGCTGAATGACACGCTCCTGCGACGGACCATTCGGAGCCGTCAGACCGTTCGACGCACCGTCCTGATTGACCGCCGAACCACGCAGCACCGCCAGTACCCGGTGCCCGTTGCGACGGGCGTCCGACAGCCGCTCCAGCACCAGCACACCCACACCCTCGGAGAAGCCGGTCCCGTCGGTGGCGGAAGCGAAGGACTTGCAGCGGCCGTCGGCGGCGAGGCCGCGCTGGCGGCTGAACTCCACGAAGAGTTCCGGGGTGGACATGACGGTGACACCGCCGGCCAGCGCCAGCGAACTCTCACCCGAACGCAGCGACTGCGCCGCCAGGTGCATCGCCACCAACGACGACGAACACGCCGTGTCCACCGTCACCGCCGGCCCCTCAAGACCAAGGGTGTACGAGATGCGGCCGGAGGCGATGGCCCCGGTGCTGCTGTTGTACTTGTAGTCGTGGGACATCATTCCGGCGAAGACGCCGGTCGGGGTGCCCCTGAGCGACAGCGGGTCGATGCCCGCGCGCTCCAGCGCCTCCCACGACGTCTCCAGCAGCAGCCGCTGCTGCGGATCCATCGACAGCGCCTCGTTGGGGCTGACGCCGAAGAGGTCGGCGTCGAAGTCGCCCGCCCCGTAGAGGAATCCGCCGTGGCGGACGTAGCTGGTGTCCTCACGGGACGAGGTCGGGTCGTACAGCTCCGTCAGGTCCCAGCCCCGGTCCCCGGGGAACTCGCCGATCGCGTCGGTCTCCTCGGCGACGATCCGCCACAGGTCCTCGGGCGATTCCGCGCCGCCCGGGTAGCGGCAGCTCATCGCGAGGATGGCGATGGGCTCGTCCGTCGTGACCGCGGCACGGTCGGGTGTGCCCGCGGCACCGGACGTCGGGCCGGCGGCGGCGCCGTCGAGTCCGCCGATCCGGGTGAGGAGGTGGCGGGCCAGCACCAGGGGGCTGGGATGGTCGAAGACCAGGGTCGCCGGCAGGCGCAGACCGGTCGCGTCGTTGACGGCGTTGCGGAACTCGACGGCGCGCAGGGAGTCGAAGCCCAGGTCCTTGAACGCCCTCTCCGGCTCGACCGCCGACGCGGAGCTGAAGCCGAGCACGTCGGCGACCTGGCGCAACACCACGTCGAGCACGGCGGCCTCGCGTGCGTGCGGGGCGAGTGCGGCCAGTCGCTGGGCCAGGCCGCCCGCCTCGACGCCGGTCCCGGCGCGGCGGCGCCGTACACCGGGGACCAGGGTGCGGAACAGTTCCATCATGGTCTCGCCCTGCGCCCGCAGGGTGGAGAGGTTCAGCCTGGCGGCGACGACGGCCGGCACGGGGAGGCGGAGGGCGCCGTCGAACAGGGCGAGGCCCTCTTCGTCGGAGAGGGCGACGACGCCGGTCCGTCCGATGCGGCCGCGGTCGTCGGTGCTCAGGTCGCCGGTCATGCCGCTGCCCTGGGCCCACATGCCCCAGGCGAGCGAGTGTGCGGGGAGCCCCTGGGCGCGCCGGTACGCCGCGAGGGCGTCCAGATAGGCGTTGGCGGCCGCGTAGTTGCCCTGGCCCGGGTTGCCGAACACGCCGGCCACCGAGGAGAACAGCACGAAGAAGGCGAGTCCGGCGTCCTGCGTGAGGTCGTGCAGGTTCCAGGCGGCGTCGGCTTTGGGCCGCAGCACGGTGTCGACGCGTTCGGGCGTCAGCGAGCCGATGATGCCGTCGTCGAGGATGCCCGCGGTGTGCACGACACCGACGAGCGGCCGGTCGGCGGGCACATCGGCCAGCACGGCGGCCAGGGCGTCCCGGTCGGCCACGTCGCAGGCGACGATGTCGGTCTCGGCGCCCAGGGTGCGCAGCTCGTCGACGAGTTCCGCCGCTCCCTCGGCGGCGGCTCCGGAGCGGCTGGTGAGCAGCAGGTGGCGTACGCCGTGGGCGGTGACCAGGTAGCGGGCGAACAGCCGCCCGAGCATGCCGGTGCCGCCGGTGATGAGGACGGTTCCGTTCGGGTCGCAGGAGGGCGGCTCCGCCTGGTCGGTCCCGGACGTGGTGACCAGGCGCGGGGCGTGCGGGGTTCCGGCGCGCAGCGCGATCTGGGGTTCGCCGGTACCGGTCAGCATGGGGAGCACGGCGTCCAGGCCGGTGCCGGTTTCGAGGTCGGCGAGGAGGATGCGGCCCGGGTTCTCGGACTGGGCCGAGCGCACCAGGCCCCACACGGCGGCGCCTGCGAGGTCCACGGCCGGCTGGTCACCGGCCGGCACGGCATCGCGGGTCACGACGAGGAGCCGGGAGGCGGCGTACCGCTCGTCCGTGAGGAACGTCTGGAGGACGCCCAGTACGCGGTGTGCCGCCGCGTGGACGGCCCGCGGGTCGGCGGCCGGGTCCTCGTCGAAGGTGAGGACGGTCAGGTCGGCGGCCTGTTCCTCGTCGCCGACGGCGCCCCAGGCCCGTGTGGTCGGGGAGCCGTGGGTGACGACGGGCACGGGGGTCCACTCGACGCGGTACAGCGCGTCGTTGAGGGCGGCGTCGCCCTGGGCCGGCCGCTGTTCGGCGAGCTTGCGCAGGGCCAGGGCCTCGGCGGTCAGGACGGGCCTGCCGGCGGGGTCGGTCACGAGGACCGCGACGCTGTCCTCGCGGACGGGGGTGACCCGGACCCGTACCCCGGCGGCGCCTTCGGCGTGCAGCGTGACACCGGTCCAGGCGAAGGGCAGCACGGCTTCGTCGCCGGCGATGCGGGACAGGCCCACGGTGTGGAGCGCGGCGTCGAGCAGGGCCGGGTGCAGGCCGTAACCGTCGGCGCGGACACCGGAGGGGAGTTCGGCCTCGGCGAAGATCTCGTCGCCCGACCGCCACACCGTACGCAGGCCCTGGAAGGCGGTTCCGTAGGTGAGCCCCGCCGCGGCGAGGGAGTCGTAGTACCCCTCGGTGTCGACGGGCTCCGCGCCGGCCGGGGGCCACTGGGTGAGGCCGGTGTCCTCGGTGGCGGCCACGGGCGCGAGGACACCGCTGGCGTGCCGGGTCCAGCCGGCGCCGGTGCCCTCCGCCCGGGCGTACACGTTGACCGTGCGCCGCCCGGTGGCGTCCTGGGCGTCCACCGCCACGTGCAGGGCGACCGCGCCGCGGTCCGGGACGATCAGCGGGGCCTCCAGGGTCAGCTCGTCGACTCCGGCGCAGCCCACGTGGTCGCCCGCCCGCACGGCGAGCTCCAGGAAGCCGGTGCCGGGGAAGAGCGTGGTGCCGTCCACGACGTGGTCGGCCAGCCACGGGTGGGTCCTGAGCGAGATGCGGCCGGTCAGTACGACGGTGCCGGCGTCCGGTGACGCGACGGCGGCGCCGAGCAGCGGGTGGCCGACCGGTTCCAGGCCGGCGCCCGCGACGTCGCCGAGATCGGTCGAGGGCTTGATCCAGAACTGCTCGCGCTGGAACGCGTAGGTGGGCAGAGCCACCGTCGCGCCGGTGGCGGACGCGGTGAAGAAGTCGCTCCAGCGGACGGGTGCGCCGTGGACGTACGCCTCGGCCAGCGAGGTCGCGAAGCGCTCCATGCCGCCCTCGTCACGGCGCAGGGAACCGACGGTGGCGGCGGTCGCGCCCGCGTCCTCGATGGTCTCCTTCATGCCGACCAGCAGCCCGGGGTGGGGGCTGCTCTCGATGAAGATCCCGAACCCGTCGGCCAGCAGGGCACGGGTCGTCTTCTCGAACAGGACGGTCTGGCGGAGGTTGCGGTACCAGTACTCGGCGTCCGTCACGGCACCGTTCAGCCGCTCGCCCGTCACCGTCGAGTAGAACGGTACGGAGGGCTCCAGCGGGCGCACATCGGCGAGCACCTGGAGCAGACTGTCCCGGATCTCCTCCACGAACATCGAGTGGGAGGCGTAGTCCACGGGGATGCGGCGGGCCTGGATGCCCTCGGCGTCCAGTTGCTCCTTCAGCTCGTCCAGCAGTTCGCCGTCGCCGCACACCACGGCGGACCGGGGGCCGTTGACGACGGCGAGCTGGAGACGTCCGTCCCAGCCGCGCAGCCGCTCCGCCGCCTGCGCGGAGGGCAGAGCCACCGACATCATGCCGCCACGGCCGGCGAGTTCATGGCGGATGACCTTGCTGCGGAGGGCGACGACGCGTGCGCCGTCCTCCAGCGAGAGGGCGCCGGCGACACAGGCCGCGGCGATCTCGCCCTGCGAGTGCCCGACGACGGCGTCCGGCTCCACGCCGCGCGCCCGCCACAGTGCGGCCAGGGACACCATGACGGCCCACAGCGCGGGCTGCACGACGTCCACCTCGTCCAGGGTGGGAGCGTCGGGTTCGCCGCGCAGTACGGCCAGCAGGTCCCAGTCCACGAACGGGGCCAGCGCCTTGGCGCACTCATCCAGCCGTGCCGCGAACTCCGGGGCCTGCTCGAGCAGTTCCACTGCCATGCCGCGCCACTGGGAGCCCTGGCCGGGGAAGACGAACGCGACCTTGGCGTCGTTGACGACCGTGCCGCGCGCCCCGAGCGGGCTCTTGCCGCCGTCGGCGAGCGCGTCGAGACCCTCCAGCAGACCGTCCCGCCGGGCGCCGAGCACCACCGCACGGTGCTCCATCCGCGCCCGGGTGGTGACCAGGGCCCGGCCGATGTCGGAGTCCGAGAGCTCGGAGTGTTCGCGCACGAAGGCGGCAAGGCGGGCCGCCTGTGCCTTGAGGGCCTCACCGCCGCGGCCCGAGACCACGAACGGCAGCACGCCACCGCCCGCCGCCGGGATCTCGTCGGTCACCGTGTCGCCGGTGTTCCCGGCGGCCGCGGGGCTCATGGAACCGGCTGCCTCGGTGTCCTCCGCGGCGGGCGCCTCCTCCAGGATCACATGGGCGTTGGTGCCGCTCAGTCCGAACGCGGACACACCGGCCCGGCGCGGGCGGTCCACGCGCGGCCAGTCCCTCGCCTCGGTGAGAAGCTCGACGGCGCCCGCTTCCCAGTCCACGTGGCGGGAGGGTTCGGTGACGTGCAGGGTCTGCGGAAGCCTGCCGTTGCGCATCGCCATCACCATCTTGATGACGCCGCCGACCCCGGCCGCCGCCTGGGCGTGGCCGAGGTTCGACTTCAGGGAGCCCAGCCACAGCGGGTCGTCCGGGTCGCGGTCGCGGCCGTAGGTGGCGAGCAGCGCCTGCGCCTCGATCGGGTCGCCCAGGGTCGTACCGGTGCCGTGCGCCTCCACGGCGTCGACCTGTGCGGCGGTGACGCGCGCGTCGGCCAGTGCCTCTCGGATCACCCGCTGCTGCGCGGGGCCGTTGGGCGCCGTCAGCCCGTTGGACGCGCCGTCCTGGTTGATCGCCGAGCCCTTGATCACGGCGAGGACCTGGTGGCCGTTGCGCCGCGCTTCCGACAGCCGCTCCAGGAGCACCACGGCCGCGCCCTCGGACCAGCCGGTGCCGTCCGCGGCATCCGAGAACGCCTTGCAGCGCCCGTCCGCCGACAGCCCCTTCTGCCGGCTGAAGGCCACGAACGGGGCGGCGGTGGACATCACCATCACGCCGCCCGCCAGCGCCATCGTGCAGTCGCCGCGCTGGAGGGCGCCGACCGCCAGGTGCAGGGCGACGAGGGACGAGGAGCAGGCGGTGTCGACGGTGATCGCCGGGCCGGCCAGTCCGAGGGTGTACGCGACACGGCCGGATATGACGGAGGCGGCGCTGGCCGTGGCCATGTATGCCTCGACCAGGTCGGAAGCGGCGCCGGCCACGTCCCCGTAGTCCTGGGCACCCGAACCGACGTACACGCCGACCGGACCGCCGCGCAGCGTCTCCGGGTCGATCCCCGCCCGCTCGAACGCCTCCCAGCACACCTCCAGCACGAGCCGCTGCTGGGGGTCGGTGGCCAGGGCTTCGTTGGGGCTCATACCGAAGAAGCCGGGGTCGAAGGCGCCCGCGTCCCTCAGGAACCCGCCGCCGCGCACATAGTTCGTCCCGCCGCCGTCCGGCCCCTCGCCGAGCAGCTCCTCGAGGTCCCAGCCCCGGTCCTCGGGCAGGCCGGTGATGGCGTCCCGGCCCCCGTCGACCAGGTCCCACAGGTCCTCGGGCGAATTGACGTCGCCGGGGAAGCGGCAGCTCATCGCCACGATGGCGACCGGCTCCTGCTCCCCGCTCTCCAATTCGCGCAGCCGGTGCCGGGTCTGGTGCAGATCAGCGGTGACCCGCTTGAGGTAATCGAGCAGCTTGTCGTCGTTCGCCATGTCAGTCCCACGAATCCTTTGTCCGGCGGCCACGTTCCCAGCGATCAGGCGAGGCCCAATTCCTTGTCGATGAAGTCGAAGACGTCATCCGCGGAGGCCGACTGGAGCTGATCGCTCACATCGCCGCCGATTTCCCCGTCACTTCCGGTCAGCCGCCCGAGGAGCGCCTGCAGCCGACCGCTGATGCCCATGCGCTCGATCTCCTCCGGGGCGAGTGCCGCCACCGTGGTCTCCAGGCGGTCCAGTGCCGCGAGCGCCGGCAGCTCTCCGGTGTCGCCGTCCTGGCACAGCTCGGCACGCAGGAAGCCGGCCAGAGCCGTCGGACTCGCGAAGTCGAAGACCATGGTGGCCGGCAGCTTCCTGCCCACCGACTTCGTGAGCCGGCTGCGCAGATCGACCGCGGCCACCGAGTCGAATCCGAGGTCGTCGAAGGCGCGGGTCGCGTCGACCGCGCCCGGCGCGTCGTACCCGAGCAGCTCCGCCACATGCGTCCGCACCAGGTCGAGCAGCGTCCGCTCCTGGTCGGCGGCCGACATCGCGGCCAGCTGCCCGACGAGCCCCGAATCCTCCGCCCCGGCCGTGTCGTCGTCCGCCGCCAGGGCCGCCCGGGCCTCCGGCAGTGCGTCCAGCAGGGGCCGGGGGCGGGCGAGAGCGTACGTGGGCGCGAAACGCGACCAGTCGAAGTCGGCGACGACGACGTGGCCCTCGCCCCGTCCCAGCACTTCGCGCAGCGCCCCGACCGCCCGGCGCGGGCTCATGGCGGGCGCCCCGATCCGCCGGCCCATCGCGCTGACCTCCGCGTCGACCATGCCGGCCTCCCACGAACCCCACGCGATCGATGTCGCGGCGAGGCCGCGTGCCCGGCGGTGGTGGGCGAGCCCGTCCAGATAGGCGTTGGCGCTGCCGTAGGCGGCCTGGCCGGCGCTGCCCCACACTCCGGCGCCCGAGGAGAACAGCACGAAGGCATCCAGCGAGCGGTCGCCCAACAGCTCGTCCAGGTGGGCCGCGCCGAGCACCTTCGCCCGTGCCACTTCGGCGAGTTCGCCGAGGGTCATGGCCGTGAGCGGGCCCGGGCTCTGCGCCGCCCCGGCGGCGTGCACCACCGCCGTCAGCGGCCGGTCCTCCGCGATGCCGCCGATCAGCCGTCCGAGCGCGTCGCGGTCGGCCACGTCGCAAGCGGCGACGGTCACCCGCGAGCCCAGGGCCTCCAGTTCGGCGCAGAGCGCGTCCACGCCCTCGGCGGCCCGTCCGCTCCGGCTGGTGAGCAGCAGGTGCCCGGCGCCGTCGGCCGCCATCATGCGGGCCACATGGGCGCCCACGCCGCCGGTGCCGCCCGTGATCAGCACGGTTCCGTTCCCGGCGTCGCCGGACGGTCGTGCCGCGTCGAGCGCGGGGCGCCGCGCCGCGGGAACGGCGGCGAGCGGGGCGCGCACCAGTCGGCGGGCGTAGACCCCGTCGGGACGCACGGCGACCTGGTCCTCGCCGCCCGGCCGCGCGGCCAGTACGTGGCACAGCCGCCGCGCGGCGGTGTCGTCCACGTCGGCGGGCAGGTCGACCAGCCCGCCCCACACGTCCGGCTGGTCCAGCGACAGCCCGATGCCCAGGCCCCACAGGGCGGCCTGCCGGGGGCTGGCGACCTCGGCGGAGCCGTGGACCGCCACCGCGCCCGTCGTGGCGCACCACAGCGGCGCGCCGATGCCCGCGTCGTCGAGCGCCTGCACCAGGAGCAGGGTCGCGGCGGTGCCGCGCGAGAGCTCCGGGTGGGCGTCGTGGGGCCGGTCGTCGAGAGCGAGGAGGGACAGGACACCGGCCGGTCCCCCGGCGGCGGTACGCAGCCGCTGGGCCAGCGCGTCCCGGTTTTCGCCGGCGCCCTCCATCAGCACCACCTCGGCACCGCGGCGCGTGAGCGCACCGGTGATCGCGGTGACCGGCTGGTCCTCGCCCCGGCCGTCGGGCGCCACCACGATCCACGGTCCGGTCGGACCGGCCTCGTGCGCCTCCGCGATCCGGTCCCAGGCGATCTGGTACCGCAGGTCGTCCGCATCGGACGGCTGGCGGTACGCGGACGCCTCGGCGGCGAAGTCGTACCAGTAGGGCTTGCGTTGGAAGGCGTAGGTGGGCAGGTCGGTGGTACGGGCGGAGGTACCGGCGAAGTACGCCCGCCAGTCGACCTTCACCCCCCGGGCGTACAGCCGCCCGAGGCCGGTGAGCAGCTCCACGACCTCGTCACGGTCACGACGCTGGACCGCTACGAACGCGACCTCATCGACATCACCGTCACCGTCGCCGTCCGGGGTGACGCACTCGGTACCCATCGGCACCAGCGCGGCATCCGGCCCCAACTCCACGAACGTCGTCACACCACGACCCGCCAACGTCCCCACCGCATCCGCGAACCGCACCGGCCGGCGAACCTGGTCGACCCAGTACTCGGCCGTCGACCACTCCCCTTCCACCGCGAGACCGGTGACCGTGGAGACCGCCGCCACCCGCGCCTGCCCGTAGGTCACGGACTCGGCGACCTCACGGAACTCCTCCAGCATCGGCTCCATCAACGCCGAGTGGAACGCATGCGACACCGCCAGCCGCTTCGTCTTGCACCCCTGAGCG
>NZ_JBMNDO010000192.1:0-9629 GCF_052542855.1 Streptomyces sp. SAS_281 | reverse complement strand
CCGGGCCGGTCCGGCTCGCCACCTATGCATGCAGGCGCCTCTTACATGCATCGACAATACTTGCACACGCTTATTAATGCAATCGACGGCTTCCCGCGTCGGTCACTCCCCCACGTGCAGCCCGAAGCCCGTGCGGCCCGCCGGTTCCAGGCCCTCCTTGAGGTGCAGGGACGGGATCTCGTAGTCGCCGAAGTTCTGGCGGCGGTACGGGACCGGGGCAGTCGTCTCCAGCGTGAGCAGGCGCTCCTGCCATGCCTTGGCCGCCTCCGGGTAGTCCGTGGCGGTCATCCGGTCGGTGCCGTACAGGACGAACGGCGGCAGCACCTCCAGACCGGGGTAATGGAGGATGCCGTGCTGGATCGGGAACAGCAGGTCATCGATGGGGCCGTTGATACCCCGGGGCGAGTAGTGGGATTCCAGACCTCCGACGGTCACCGAGAGGAGGGCGCGGCGGCCCGCGAGGGTGCCCTCGCCGTAGCGCTCGCCGTACTTGGTGTCGCTGTGCTCGCCGACGCCGTACGCGAAGTGGTACGTGAACACGCGGTCCACCCAGCCCTTGAGGATCGCCGGCATCGTGTACCACCACAGGGGGAACTGGAGGATGACGGTGTCCGCCCACAACAGCTTCTCCTGTTCGGCGCGCACGTCCGGGGTGAGCGTGCCGGCGTCGAAGGCGCGGCCGGAGTCCCGGGCCGGCCTGAGCGGGTCCGAGGCGTCGGGGCCGTAGTCCGCCGCGTCGACGGTGGTCTTCCAGTTCATCGCGTACAGGTCGCTCACCCGCACCTCGTGCCCGGCCCCCTCCAGGGTCGAGACCGCGAGGTCCTTGAGCGAGCCGTTGAGGGACTTCGGCTCGGGGTGGGCGTGGACGATGAGCGTCTTCATGGGAACCGCACTCCTTCGGATCGGATGGGTTCGATCCTGGACGCCCGGGCGCCCGGTGTTCAGGGGTGCCGCTTCCGTCGGACGGGACTTCCTGGTACCGGCAGGGCCACCCTCGCGCGGGCCGGGCGTGGCCATACTGGGTCCATGGACGATCTCGCGGGATTCCTGCGGACCCGGCGCGCCCGGGTCGACCCGGCCTCGGCCGGCATCTCCGCCGACAGCCGCCGCCGGGTCACCGGACTGCGCCGCGAGGAGGTCGCGCACCTGTCCGGGGTGAGTGTCGACTACTACGTACGCCTGGAGCAGGGGCGTGCGACCCAGCCCTCCGAGCAGGTGCTGGACGCGCTCGCCCGGGTCCTCGGCCTGGACGAGACCGAGCGCGAGCACCTCGACCGGCTCGCCCGGCAGCGGCGCCGGCGCGCGAAGACGCCCGGCGGGCGGGTACGGCCGGAGCTGCTGCGCGTGCTCGGTCTGGTCACCGACGCACCCGCGCTGCTCATGGACCACCGCATGGACGTCCTCGCGGGCAACCGCCTGGCCCGGCTGTTGTACGGCCGGCCGCTGCCGGGCATGAACACCGCCCGGCACCTCTTCCTGGAGGAGGCCGAACGGGGTCTGTACGCGGAGTGGGAGCAGTGCACTCTGGACGCGGTCGGCCACCTGCGGCTGGCCGCCGGAAAGTACCCGGACGACACGCGGCTGGCCTCGCTCATCGGGGAGCTCTCGATGGGCAGCGACCGTTTCCGCCGGCTGTGGGCCCGCGCGGACGTGCGCTGCCGCACGCACGGCCGCAAGGTGTACCAGCACCCGCTCGTCGGCGTGTTGGAGCTGCACCAGGAGAACTTCTCCCTGACGGACGCGTCGGACCGGGAGATCGTCGTGCTGTCGGCGGCGCCCGGCAGCCCGGCGGAGGACGGACTGCGGCTGCTGGCCGGACTGGGGGCGGACGCGGACGCGGAGGGCGGCGACGGACCCGTCCGGCCCCGCGTCCGCGAGGAACGTCCTAGCGCGCCGCCTCGAAGCGCGCCAGGTGGTCGTCGCTGAGCCGGACGTCCCGGGCCGCGAGTGCTTCCTCCACGTGTTGCACGCGGCTCACGCCGACCATCGGGGCGATGCCCTGGTGCAGCAGCCATGCCAGGACGACCTGGTTCTTCGTCGCGGACACCTCGTCGGCCACCTCGTCCAGGACCGCGAGCACCCTGGCGGTGCCGGGATGGTCGTACGTGTCCGGGAACGGCTTGTCCGGGCGCGTGTAGGAGCCCCAGAGCAGGGGGGTGTACGCCCAGACGTCGAGCCCTTCCGCCTCGGCGAGGTCCAGGTCCTCGGCGGTGAGCAGGCGGTGACCGCCCTCGGCGAGCGGGGTGAGCGGGCGCGGCTGGACGAGGGAGTGGCGCAGTTGCAGGGCGGTCCACGGCTCGACCCCCTGCTCACGGGCCAGTGACCGGGCGCGCTCGACGCGCCAGGCGGTGTGATTCGCGGCGCCGACCCGCGACGCCACGCCCTTGGTGACCAGTTCACCGAAGGCTCCGACCGTCTCCCCCAGGGGCACGGTGCGGTCCTCGGCGTGCGCCCACAGCAGGTCGACGTGGTCGACGCCGAGGCGCTCCAGACTCTCGGCCACGCCCGCGTGAACGGCGCGGGCGGACAGCCCCTCCGCGCTCTGCGGCCAGGAGTGCGGGACGAGCGGGTTCTGCCGCACCTTGGTAGCGATCTTCACCGCGTCACGGGCACCGGGGCGGGCCGCGAGCCAGGCGCCTATGACACGCTCGCTGGCGCCGCCGACGCCGCTGGGGTCGGCCCAGAAGGAGTAGCAGTTGGCGGTGTCGAGCCAGTCGCCGCCGCCGGCGACAAAGGCGTCCAGGATCGCGAAGGACGTGTCGGAGTCGACCTGCGTGCCGAAGCCCATGGTGCCGAGGACGATCCGGCGGTTCGTGTTGTCCGTGTTGTTCATGTCCGCCATGCTCGGCGTTGAAGTGCGCTTCAGGTCAAGCCCGTTGTTCGAACCCTTGAGGAGCTGTGGTGGCGGACCCCGCGGAGTCGGTCGAATCGATGGAACAACTCACCGTGGGCTGGCGGACCCTGGTGCTCGACCGGGACGCCGGCGCGGATGTCCGGGACCTGCCCGGGATCGCCGTGCGCTGGGCCGACTGCGGTTTCGCGTTCTGGAACTGCGTCACCCTCACCGACGTCGGCGCGGACGCGGCGCTCACCGCCCGCCGCATGAGTGAGGCGGCCGACATCATGCGTACCAAGACGCGGCCCGGATTCCTCTGGGTCTTCGAAGGGCTCCTCGACGCGGAGGCCCTCGACTCGCTGGACGCGGCGGCCGAGCGCGCCGGTCTGGCGTACGCCTTCCCCGGCACGGGCATGGCGGGCGACCTGTTCCCGCTTCCCGAACCCGCGCACCCCGAGCTGGAGTTCGTACGCGTGCGCGAGGAGGAGCAGTTGGTGGCGTACGCGGATCTGAACTCGCGCGCGTACGGCTTCCCCCTGGAGGCGGGCCGCGACGGGCTGGCGGGGTCCTCGCTGTGGACGAGCGGGGTGCACGCCTATCTGGGGCTGCGGCAGGGTGTGCCGGTCACCTGCGCCGCGACGGTGGAGGCGGCGGGCCGGCTCTTCGTCGTGCTGGTCGCCACCGATCCGGCGTGGGAGCGCCGGGGGTACGGGGAGGCGGTGACGCGCAAGGCGCTGTACGAGGGGGCCCGCGCCACCGGCCTGACCCGCGCCACCCTGCACGCGACGGCGGCTGGTGCTCCGGTGTACCCCCGGATCGGCTTCGCCCCGAATTCGGCCATGCGTTTCTACGGGTTGCGGGGGTGAGCGCGCGCCGGCCGACGCTGTCACAGAACCATGACACGGGGGGTCACAACCCGGGGCCCGGGCGGCCTGTCCAACCGTGTGGGACGACGGGCTGATCCACCCGTCGCCCGGCGGGCGCGGCAATCGGTCGCGCCGCCCACACGTCTTGGGGGGAAACCTTGAACAGCGTTGCGCGTCACCTGCGTTCGACCTTCGTCGCCTCGGCCGCCGGGCTGCTGCTGACCGTCACCGGAGCCGCACTGGCCCCGGTCGCGCTGGCCGACACCCGCACGCCCGAGCTGACCGTGTCCACCGAGGCGCCCGCGGAGATCGGCCTCGGCGGCCTGCCGGTCGCCTTCACCACCACGGCGTCCAACACCGGCTCGAACGACACCTCGTCGGCGCGCCTCATCTACCGCGTCGACGGCGGCGACGGCCTGCCCGAGAACGCCCTGAGCCTGGAGTACCGGCTCGACGGGTCGGCGTGGAAGTCCGTGCCGCTGAAGATCGTCGAAGGCACCGTGTACGGCGGAGAGCTGCCCGAGCAGTTCCCGCTGGCCGCCGGGAAGTCGCGGACCGTGCAGCTGCGGCTCGGGGCGCCGATGGGCACCCCGCACAACGGCGACAGCAACGGCGGCACCGACCACCTGAAGCTGACGACGATGATCTCGTACGGAGCCTCGGGCGCCGCCGGCGCCACCGATGTGGACGACGTGGCGGTCAAGGGTCTGAGCACCCACCTGTCCGGTGTGCCCGCGACCGCGACGGCCGGCGGCCCTGCGATCACCTTCAGGGCCACGGTCGACAACCCGACCCCGTCCGCGTACGAGAACGTCACGGACGTACTGTTCACCAACCGGTACACCACCGTCCAGGTCCGGCGCTCGGGCACCTGGACGACGCTGAAGCCGATCACGTCGAACGCCGAGCCGGACGTGTACGGGTACGACGTGATCGGCAAGGACGCCTCCCTCGCGGCGCACGGCAGCGCCGCCGTCGACATCCGCGTGACCTACCGCGAGAACGCGCCGCTCGGGAAGACCGAAGTGTCCCCGTGCGTCATCGTCAACGAGGGCTCGATCCCGTTCCGGGGCATCACCGACTGCGGCAGGAGGGCCACGGTCACCGTGGAGAAGGCGGCGGCCACCACCCCGTCCCCTTCCCCCTCCGTCACCGCGGGCGCGTCGTCCTCCCCCGCCGCGACGGGCACCGGCACCGGCACCGACTCGGCGTCGTCCGGCATGACGGCGCAGCTGGCGGAGACCGGCAGCAGCGGCCTCTCGGCGACGGCGGTGGGCGCGGCGGGACTCGTCGCCGCCGGGGCGGGCGCCATGGGCTTCACCGCGGTGCGCCGCCGGCGCGGCCGGGCCTGAGCCGGCAGCGGACGGGCCCGGTCCCCGGCGGCGAGGCGTCGGGGACCGGACCCGTCCGGATCACACGAGGTCAGGAGGCGATGAACCGTGCGACCTGACCGAGGACGACCGTGTCGGCCAGGTACCCGATGTGGGTCTGGCAGAGCACGTTGTTGTTCGTCGCCCCGCTCAGCCGGGTGCTGGTGTACGGGAGGATGACGCCGTCGCACGCCGAGTACCAGGTGGCGTACTTGGTGTCGCCGGGGGTCTCGTCACCGGAGGTGATCTGCGAGATGAACGAGGAGCCCGGGTACATCTGCTGGCAGGTGGTGTAGATCAGGCAGGCTCCGGCGAATGTGGTGCCGTGGTTGGCGCCGGCGATGGACGCGAGGTGGCTGACGCTGGTGTTGCCGCCGAGCACCTTGAGGTAGTACTGGCTGACGAGACCGCCCATGGAGTGGTTGACGATCGCGACCTTGCTCGCCCCGGTCCGCGACTTCACGTTGTTGACGAAAGCGGCCAGGCCCTGGGCGTTGGTGATGTTGTTGCCGTAGGAGTCGTACTCGTACGCGAACAGGTTGGAGCTCGACCAGCCGTTGAGGCGGAAGACGCTCATGGCGGTGACCCAGTTGGAGGCGCTGCCGGTGTAGCCGTGCACGAAGACGACCGGGGTGCTGGTCGAGAGGGGCTGCACCGCGGCCGCGCGGGCCGGGGCGGGCGACTCGGCGGCACCGGCCGCGGACGCCGAGGAGAACAGGGTGAACGCGACCGTGACGGCCGCGAGGACGCCGAGGAGCCGACGCGGTGAACGACGAGGCATGGGGCACTCCTGAGGGGAACGCGGGGATGTGGTTGCCTGCCCGCACAAGGTGCCGGGCACGGGGCGCCCGCGCCATCGGCTAATTCACCGGTGTCGGCCATCAGTTGGACCGGCCGGACCGGGTCGCGCGGAATTCCCGCGGGGCGTCGCGCTCTCCTCGGTGACGTCGGGGCAGACCGCGCAGGCGTCGCTCACGATCCCGGTCGGCATCCCGTTCCCCCGTCCCGGGCGGCTTCGTCCGCCCGGTGCGCCGTCACCTCCTCGTGGCGTGCACTCGGTTCCGGCGTCGGTCTTATGGACACCGCGCCACGGCCGTGCTCTCATTCCCCTTGCACTTTTCCAACGATGCACAACGAGCGGTGCGGTGCGAACGGACCTGCCGGTCGGTGTGAGAACGGAGTCGCACGTGAAACCTCCATCCGCGAGGCGGCGCAGAGGGCTGCGGCGGTGGACCGGCGCCGCGGTCGTCCTCGGGACCGCCGCGGCCATGACGGTGACGGGAACGGCCGGCCCGGCGTCCGCTGACGGTCCGCACAGCCACCGGATCCCGACGGTCACCTCGGGCGACGCCCGGTTCCAGGTCCTGTCGCCCACGCTGATCCGGACCGAGTACGCGGGTGACGGCGCGTTCACCGACGAGGCAACGTTCAACGCCATCGGCCGCGATTCCTTCGCCCCGGCGGCGTACACCGCGAAGACGGCGGACGGCTGGCTCACCATCAGGACGAGCGCGGTGACGCTGCGGTACAAGGTCGGCTCGGGGCCGTTCGACGCGAAGAACCTCTCGGTCCGGCTCGACGCCGGCGACTCCCCCGTGACCGCCACCCCCTGGCACCGCATCACCTGCGCGCCCGGCGCGCTCTGCGAAGCGGAGAACCTGCGGGCCGGCGGGGTCTCCGTGGCGTCCGACCACGACGGCTACACCGGGTCCGGGTTCGCCGCCGGCTTCGAGAGCACCGGCGCCTCCCTGTCCTCTGACATCGATGTCAAAGCGGCGGGCGCCTACCGGTTCGCCGTGCGGTACGCCAATGCGCGCGGCGGCGACGGCAAGAGCGAGCCGCGCACCCTCACCCTGTCGGTGGACGGCGGCCAGGAGCAGCGGGTGACGCTGCCCCCGACGGCGGACTGGGACACCTGGGACACCGCCTTCGCCGATGTCCGGCTGGGCGCCGGACACCACACGGTCGGCCTGACCCGGGGCGCCGCGGACTCCGGCAGCGTGAACGTGGACAGCGTCGCGCTGCTGGGTGAGGGCGAGGCGTTCCCGCCCGCGTCCAGTACGGCGATCGCCGACTGCCGGTTCGGGGTGAGCTGCGAGGCGGAGGCCGGGCGCGTCATCGGTTCGGCGGCCGCCGCCACCGATCACCAGGGCTTCGCCGGGACGGGCTTCGTCGCGGAGCTCAACCGGGGTTCCTCGCTGACCACGCATGTGGTGGAGGTCCCCTCGGCCGGCACCTACACCCTGCGCGTCCGTTACGCCAACGGCCCGGGCGGCGACGGCCGGCACGAGTCGCGCACCGCCACCGTGTCCGCGGGCGGCGCCACCGGCACCCTGTCGTTCCCCGCGACGGACGACTGGGACACGTGGTCCACGGCCCCCCTGCCCGTCCACCTGGAGGCAGGTGCCAACGACGTCACGCTCGCCTGCCCGGACGCGGAGAGCTGCCATGTGAACGCGGACACCGTGTCCGTCGCCGCGACCGGCGCCCCGGCTCCGCAGCCGCACCTGGCCCTCGGCGGATACCGGCGCGGCCTCGACGGCGTCACCGGCAACGGCGCGCCGCCCGCCACCACGCCCGGGCTCCTCAGCCAGGACGGCTGGTACCTCCTGGACGACACCCCGTCCGCGCTCTACGACTCCGCCTCCCGGAAGGTCACCCAGCGCTCCGCGCCCGGCGGCGCCCCGTACCAGGACGGCTACCTCTTCGGCTACGGCCACGACTACAAGCAGGGCCTCGGCGACCTGGCGACCCTCACCGGACCGCCCGCTCTGCTGCCCTCCTGGGCGTACGGGGTCTGGTACTCGGAGTACATCGACCGCACGGACGCGGACTACCGGAACACGATCCTGCCGAAGTTCCGGTCGGAGGGTGTGCCGTTGGACGTGCTCGTGACGGACACCGACTACAAGGCCGTCAACGCGTGGAGCGGCTGGGAGATCGACCCGGCCAAGTTCCCCGACCCGAAGGGCTTCTTCGACTGGTCCGAGTCCCAGGGCCTGCACAACACGCTCAACGTGCACCCCAGCATCCTCGCCGCCGACCCCCAGTTCGCCCAGGCGCAGAAGACCGCCAAGGGCAAACTGAAGAAGGGGAGCTGCGGCGGTGGCGCGGGGCCGGACTGCTACGTCTTCGACTTCGGCGACCCCGATCAGCTGCAGGCGTACATGGATCTGCACCGGACCATGGACGAGCAGGGCAACGACTTCTGGTGGCTGGACTGGTGCTGCGACGCGGCGCAGTCGTCACTGCCGGGTGTGACCCCCGACGCGTGGATCAACCAGCAGTACGCGGACGCCACCGCCGCGCACCAGAAGCGCGGGTTCGTCCTGTCGCGTGCCTTCGGGTCGCTCCAGGCGGGCGGGTACAGCGGCCAGCAGGCGGTGCCCACCGGGCCCTGGGCGGACAAGCGCACCACGGTCCACTTCTCCGGTGACACGTCGTCCACCTGGGGCACGCTGAAGTTCGAGGTGGGTTACACCCCGGCCGAGTCCGCGGCGACCGGGATGGCCAACATCACGCATGACATCGGCGGGCACAACGACACGACGGGCCTGAAGGGCTCGGAGACGTACACCGACGGCGGCGGCACGCACACCACGACGAAGCTGCCCGACGACCTGTACGCGCGCTGGGTCCAGTTCGGCACCTTCCAGCCCGTCGACCGGCTGCACAGCAACCACAGCGACCGGCTGCCCTGGCAGTACGGCCCCGAGGCGTCGGCGTCCGCGAAGAAGTTCCTCAACCTGCGCGAGAGCCTGCTGCCGTACACGTACACGCTCGCGGAGGAGGCCAACCGGACGGGTGTGCCGATCGTCCGGCCCCTGTATCTGGAGTACCCGGAGGAGAAGCAGGCCTACGAGACGGCCGGCAGCGAGTACTTCTACGGCTCCGACATGCTGGTCGCCCCGGTCACCACGCCCGGCGCCACGGCGAAGACGTCGGTGTGGTTCCCGCCGGGGCGGTGGACGGACTACTTCACCGGCAAGACGTACGAGGGCGGCACCACCCAGGACGTCACGACGACGCTGGACACCATGCCGGTGTTCGTCAGGGCGGGCGGGATCGTCCCGAGCCGTACGCATGACGTCGCCCACGACGGGGCGCCCGGCGCGGACGACCTCACGCTCACGATCGCCCCGGGCGGTTCCGGTTCGTTCAGCCTGTACGAGGACGACGGGGGCGCCCCCGGCAGTGTCCGGAGCGCCACGACGAAGGTCTCGTACAAGGAGACGGGCGGGCGCCACACGGTGTCCGTCGCCCCGGCGAAGGGTTCATTCCGGGGTCAGGCGAAGAAGCGCGCATGGACCCTGTCCGTACGGGCGGACCACGCGCCCCGGCACGTCCGTGCGAGCGGTGAGCGGCTGTCCCCCGACGCCTATCGCTGGGACGCGAGCTCGGGGATGCTGACCATCACCCTGCCCGAGCGGAGCGTTCGTCTGCCGGTCCACGTGACCTACTAGGTGTATTGATCACGAGCGTTGTTGACACTCGGCAGGTCTTGAACATGGCGAAGACCTCCGATGTGGTGGAGCTGTCTAGGAACACACCACACGG
>NZ_JBMNDO010000191.1:0-9793 GCF_052542855.1 Streptomyces sp. SAS_281 | reverse complement strand
GAAACCCGGATCACCACTCGTGTCCGTCCGCAGCACCAACGTGTTCACGAAGAACCCGACCAGATCGTCCAGCGCCTCGTCCGTACGCCCCGCGATCGGACTCCCGATCGCGATGTCCGTCCCCGCACCCAACCGCGTGTACAACGCCGCCAGACCCGCCTGCAACACCATGAAGAGGGTGGCACCGGATCGTCGCGACAACTCCGCCAGCCGCGCGTGCAGTTCGGCGTCGATGCGGAGTTCCAGCACATCACCGGCGTACGACATGACGGCCGGACGCGGCCGGTCGGCGGGAAGTCGCAGCTGTTCGGGCAGGCCCGCCAGCGTCCTCTTCCAGTAGGCGACTTGACGTGAGAAGAGGCTGTCCGCGTCGTCCTCGTCGCCGAGGATCTCGTGCTGCCACAGGGTGTAGTCGGCGTACGTCACCGGCAGCGGCGGCCACTCCGGTTCCCCGCCGCCCCGCCGGGTGGTGTAGGCGGCGGCCAGGTCGCGGGCGAGCGGGCCCATGGACCAGCCGTCGCCGACGATGTGGTGCATGACGAGGAGCAGCACGTGTTCGTCCGGCGCGACCGCGAACAGCTCGGCGCGCAGCGGGACTTCCACGGTGAGGTCGAAGCCGCGCACAGCCGCGTCCCGCAGCAGCGCGGGCACTTCGGACTCGCCGGCGGGCCGCACGGTCAGCGGGACGCCGACCTCGGTGGTGTCCAGCACGCGCTGGTGCGGGATGCCTCCGGTCTGCGGGAACACCGTGCGCAGGGTCTCGTGCCGGGTCATCACGTCCACCAGGGCGGCGCCGAGCGCGTCCCGGTCGAGCTCGCCGGAGAGCCGCAGGGCCAGCGGCATGTGGTAGGTGGCGCTCGGCGCGCCGAACTGCTGGAGGAACCACAGGCGGCGCTGCGCGAACGACAGCGGCAGCAGCTCGCGCCGGGGCCGGGGCACGAGAGCACGGCGCGCCGCGCCGGCGTCCCGCAGCCCGGCCGCCAGCCCGGCGGGGGTCGGGGTCCGGAACAGGGCGCGCAGCTCCAGTTCGATCCCGAGGGTCGCCCGGACCCGTGAGACGAGCCGGGTGGCGAGCAGGGAGTGCCCGCCGAGCGCGAAGAAGTCGTCGTCGGCCCCGACCCGGGCGAGGCCCAGGACGTCGGCGAACAGCTCGCACAGGATCTGCTCCTGCGGAGTGCGCGGCGCCCGGCCGCCCCCCGTGGACGCGGCGTCGGGCGCGGGCAGCGCCGCCCGGTCCAGCTTCCCGTTCGGGGTCAACGGCAACGCGTCGAGCAGCACGAACGCGGACGGCACCAGGTACTCCGGCACCCGGTCGCCCAGGTGGGCGGCCAGCGCGGCCGGGGTCGTCGCGGCCGGGTCCACCGGGACGACGTAGGCGACGATCCGGTCCTCCCGGGCGAGGACCGCGACCTGGGAGACACCCGGGTGCGCGGTCAGCTCGGCCTCGATCTCGCCGGGCTCGACGCGGAAGCCGCGCACCTTGACCTGGTGGTCGACCCGGCCGGCGAATTCCAGCTCGCCGTGGGCTGCCCAGCGGACCAGGTCGCCGGTGCGGTACATGCGCGCGCCGGCCGGACCGTACGGGTCGGCGACGAAGCGTCCGGCGCTCAGCCCGGGCCGGTCGAGGTAGCCGCGGGCGAGGCCCGTTCCGGCGAGGTACAGCTCGCCCAGGACACCGGGGGCGACGGGGCGCAGGGCCTCGTCCAGCACGTACACCCGGCAGTTGTCGACCGGGCGGCCGATCGGCACGGGCCGCGGGCAGTCGGCGGGGTCGGCCGGGAGCGCGTAGGCGGTGATGACGTGGGTCTCGGCGGGGCCGTAGTGGTTGTGCAGCACCCGGCCGGGCCGGGCGGCGAAACGGCGTACGGCGCCACCCAGCCGCATCGCTTCCCCGGCCTGGGCGACGAGCCGCAGGTGCGGCAGGTCGAGACCGGCCTCTTCGGCGGCCTCGGCCAGCGCTTCGACCACCAGGTTCGGCGCGAACAGCTCCTCGACGCGGTGGCGGTCCAGCCAGTGGGCGAACAGTTCGGCGCTGTGGCGCTGCTCCTCGGTGGGCACCACCAGGGTCTTGCCGTACAGCAGTGCGGACAGCATCTCCTGCACGGAGACGTCGAAGCTGATGGCGGTGAACTGCGCGGTGCGCGTGCCGGGTTCGCCGCCGACGGCGCGGTGGTGCCAGGCCAGCAGGTTGAGCAGGCCGGCGGCGGGCATGACGACGGCCTTGGGCCGTCCGGTGGAGCCGGAGGTGTAGATGACGTACGCCGGGTGGCGCGGGTCCGCGCGCACGCCCGGGTCGTGCTCCGGGAGCGTGCCGGTCGGCGTCACGGCGGCGAGGTCGTCGAGCACCACGGCCGGGCGCGCGTCCTCCTCCATGTACGCGATCCGGGCGGCCGGGTAGTCCGGGTCCACCGGCAGGTACGCCGCTCCCGTCTTGAGCACCGCGAGAACGGCGGCCACCAGCTCGGCGGAGCGCGGCAGCCGGAGGGCGACGACCTGCTCCGGGCCCACTCCGCGCGCGATCAACGCGTGGGCGAGGCGATTGGCCCGGCGGTTCAGCTCGCCGTACGACAGCACGGTGTCCTCGAAGACCACGGCCGGGGCGTCCGGGGTGGCCCGCACCCGCTCCTCGAAGAGCCCCGGCAGGGTGGCTTCGGCGGGCGGGCGGGCGGTGCCGTTGCGGGCGACCAGCAGCTCGTGGCGTTCGTCGGCGGTGAGGACGTCGATCCGGCTGAGCGGCAGCCCCGGCTCGGCGACGACCGCCGCGAGCAGCCGCAGCCAGCGGGCGACCAGCGCCTCCACCGTGGCGGGGTCGAACAGGTCGGTGCTGTACTCGACGCGCCCGACGATGCCCTCGGCGGCACCGGGGCCGCCGCGCTCCAGCAGGTGGAAGCCGAGGTCGAACATGGTCGTCGGTGTTCCCACCAGGACGGGTTCGGTGGCCAGCCCGCTCAGCGCGAAGTCGGTGCGGGGCACGTTCTGGAGCGCCAGCAGCACCTGGAACAGCGGCTGGCGGGTGAGCGACCTGGACGGGTTCAGCGCCTCCACGACCTGCTCGAACGGCAGGTCCTGATGGGCGTAGGCACCGAGGGCGCTCTCCCGGACCCGGCCCAGCAGTTCGGCGAACGAGGGGTCGCCCGAGGTGTCGGTGCGCAGGACCAGCGTGTTGACGAAGAACCCGATGAGGTCGTCGAGCGCCTGGTCGGTGCGGCCGGCGATGAGGCTGCCGACCGGGATGTCCTTGCCCGCACCCAGCTTGTCCAGCAGGGAGGCCAGGGCTGCCTGGAGCACCATGTACACGCTGGCGCCGTGCTCGCGGCCCAGCCGGACCAGTCCGGCGTGGAGTTCCGCGTCCAGCTCGATCGCGAGCCGGCCGCCGGAGCTGGACGGGGTGGCGGGGTGCCGGCGGTCGGCGGGGAGCCGGATCTGCTCCGGCAGGCCCGCGAGCGTCCGGGTCCAGTAGTCGGTCTGGCGGGCAAGCAGGCTGTCCTCGTCGGACGCGTCACCGAGCAGTCCGTGCTGCCAGAGGGTGTAGTCGGCGTACTGCACGGGGAGCGGCGCCCATCGGGGGGCCTCGCCGCGGACGCGTGCCGCGTAGGCGGTGGCCAGGTCCGCGGCCAGCGGGCCGAGCGACCAGCCGTCGCCGGCGATGTGGTGCATCACCAGGAGCAGCACGTGCTCGTCCGGCGCGACCTCGAACACCTCCGCGCGCAGGGGCGGTTCGGCGGCGAGGTCGAAGCCTCGCGCGCAGGCGGCCGTCAGCAGCGCCGTCAGGTTCCGCGTGTCGGCCGCGGTCACGGCCAGGGCGGGGTGCGCGTCTCCGGCGGCCAGCACTCGCTGGTACGGCACCCCGTCCTGGGCGGGGAAGACCGTACGCAGGGTTTCGTGCCGGTCCGCGAGGTCGCCCAGCGCCGCTTCGAGGGCGGCGGGGTCCAGCGGACCGGTGAGCCGCCAGGCGAGGGGCATGTTGTAGACGGATTCGGCGCCCTCCAGCTGGCGCAGGAACCAGAGGCGGCGCTGCGCGGAGGACAGCGGCACCCGCTCGGGGCGGTCGGCCCGTTCCAGCGCGGGCCGGGCCCGGCCGGCGCTGCCCAGTCCGGCTGCCAGTCCGGCCACGGTCGGCGTACGGAACAGGGTGGGCAGGGCCAGCTCCACGCCCAGCGTGGCGCGGACGCGGGCGACGAGCCGGGTGGCGAGCAGGGAGTGCCCGCCGAGGTCGAAGAAGTCGTCGTCGGCGCCGACCCGTGGCACGCCCAGCACCTCGGCGAACAGTCCGGCCAGCACGTGTTCCTCGGGGGTGCGCGGCGCCCGGCCGGCCGTCGTGGACGCCTCGGGCTCGGGCAGGGCGCGCCGGTCCAGCTTGCCGTTGGGGGTCAGCGGCAGCACGTCGAGCGGGACGAAGACGGCCGGCACCATGTATTCCGGCAGCCGCTCGCGCAGGTGTGTCCGCAGCTCCTCGGTCTGCGGCGCGGCACCGGCGGCGGGTTGCACGTACGCGACGAGCCGGGAACCCCGGGCCCCGTCCCGCCGGACGACCACGGCGGTGCGGGCGAGGGCGGGGTGTTCGCCGAGGACGGCTTCGATCTCGCCGAGTTCGATGCGGAAGCCGCGTACCTTGACCTGGTCGTCCGTACGGCCGAGGAACTCGAGGTTCCCGTTCCTGTCCCAGCGCACCAGGTCGCCCGTGCGGTACATCCGCGCACCGCCCGCGCCGAACGGGTCCGCCACGAACCGCCCGGCTGTCAGCCCCGGCCGGTCGAAGTAGCCGCGCGCGAGCCCCGTACCCGCGATGTACAGCTCACCCGCCACACCGCCCGGTACGGGCCGCAGCGCACCGTCGAGCACATACAGCCGGGTCCCGCCCATCGGCCGGCCGATCACCGGACGCGGGCTCGACGCCAGGGGCGCGACGACCGAGTCGACCGTGCACTCGGAGGGGCCGTAGTAGTTGAGCGCGCGCACCCCGTCGGCGGCCTGCAACCGCTCCCACAGCTGCTCGGGCACGGGCTCCCCGCCCAGCGCGACCAGCGCGGGGCGCCACCGGGGGTGGTCGAGCAGCCCGTGGTCGACCAGGACGTGCAGGTACGACGGGGTACCGCCGAGGGTGTCGAGGCCGGCCCGCGCGGCGTACGCGAGGTAGGCCTCCGGGTCGGTCCAGGTCGCCTCGTCCAGGACGTGCAGCTCATGCCCGGCGAACACGGCGAAGAGCTGGTCGCAGGAGGCGTCGAACGACACGGACGTGGTCAGTCCGACGCGCAGCCGCTCCCCCGTCGGTGAGACCAGGGGGCCCTGGTTGGCGTACAGGTTGACCAGGCCGGTGTGCGTCACGACGACGCCCTTGGGGCGGCCGGTGGACCCGGAGGTGTAGATGACGTAGACCGGCTGGGCCGGATCCACCGGCACCATCGGGTCGGTGGCGGGGCAGCTCCCGACCAGTGCGGAGGTCTCCGGGCCGTCGAGCACCAACCGGTCGCCGGTCTCCTCCGGCAGCCGGTCCTGGGTACGGCTGTCGGTCAGCGTCAGGACCGGTCGGGCGTCGTCCAGGAGGTACGCGATCCGGGCGGCCGGATACTCCGGATCCACCGGCACATAGGCAGCACCCGACTTCAGCACGGCGAGGATCGCGACCACCAGGTCCGCCGACCTCGGCAACGCCACCGCGACCAACCGCTCCGGCCCCGCACCGCGTGCCATCAGCGCATGCGCCAGCCGGTTCGTCCGCACGTCCAACTCGGCGTACGACATGGACACATCGCCGCACACGAGTGCCGTGAGGTCCGGAACCGTCCGCACCTGCTCCCGGAACAGCTCCGGCAGCGTCGCGGCACGGGCCGGGGCCTCCGGGGCGGTGCCCAGGGCCGCGAGCGCGTCGTGCTCGTCGGCGGTGAGCAGGTCGAGCCGGCTGAGCCGCTGCCCGGGGTCGGCGACCGCGATGCGGAGCAGCCGCTCCCAGCGGGCGAGCATCGTCTCGACGGTACCCGGGTCGTAGAGGTCGTCGGCGTACTCGACGGACCCGTCGAGCCCGTCCGGGGAGCCGTCCTCCGCGTGCCGCTCGGCCATGGTGAGGATCAGGTCCAGCTTGGCCGTGGCCGACGCGGACGGCACGTCCTCGACGCGCAGCCCGGGGGGCGCGAACTCGGCCCGGGGCGCGTTCTGGAGCACCAGCATTACCTGGAACAGCGGGTGGTGGGCGAGCGACCGGGCCGGGTTCAGCACCTCGACCAGGTACTCGAACGGCACGTCCTGGTGGGCGTACCCGGCCAGCGCGGTGTCCCGGACCCGGTCCAGCAGCTCGGCGAACGTCGGGTCGCCCGAGGTGTCGGTGCGGAAGACCAGCGTGTTGACGAAGTAGCCGACCAGCTCGTCCTGCGCCTGGTCGGTCCGGCCGGCGACCGGGCTGCCGACCGGGATGTCGTCGCCGGCCCCCAGCTTGCTCAACAGCGCGGCCAGCCCTGCCTGGAGCACCATGAAGAGGCTCGTCCCGTGGGCGCGGGCGAGCTCGCGGAGCCCCCGGTGCAGCTCGGCGTCCAGGCCGGCGCGCACGGAGCCGCCCCGGTGTGAGGCGACCGCCGGGCGGGGCCGGTCGGCGGGCAGCTCGATCAGCTCGGGGAGCCCGGCGAGTTGCCGGGTCCAGTAGTCGGCCTGCCCGGCGAGCAGGCTGTCCCGGTCGGCGGAGTCGCCGAGCAGTTCGTGCTGCCACAGCGTGTAGTCGGCGTACTGGACGGGAAGCGGCGCCCACTGCGGGGCCCCGCCGCCGAGACGCGCCGTGTAGGCGTCGGTCAGGCCCTGCGCGAGAGGGCTCAGCGACCAGCCGTCACCCGCGATGTGGTGGAGCACCAGTTGGAGGACGTGGTCGTCCGGTGCGAGGGCGAACAGCTCGGCGCGCAGCGGCATGTCGGCGGCCAGGTCGAAGCGCCGGTCCCGCGCCGCCGCCATCAGGTCCGGCAGCCCGGCCTCGGTGGCCGCGTGCACGGGCAGGCTCGGCCGGGCGTCGTCCACGTCCAGCACCCGCTGGTGCGGGACGCCGTCCACCGCCGGGAACACGGTGCGCAGGCTTTCGTGCCGGGCGACGACGTCCGCGACGGCGGCCTCCAGGGCCCGCCGGTCCAGGTCGCCGGTGAGCCGCCAGGCGAGGGAGATGTGGTAGTTCGTGCCCGCGCCTTCCAGCTGGTGCAGGAACCACAGGCGGCGTTGCGCGAACGACAGCGGGACCACCTCGGGGCGCTCGCGGCGCACCAGGGCGGTCTGCGCCGGTCCCGCGGCGCACAGGGCGGCGGCCAGGGCCACCGGGGTCGGTGCCTCGAAGAGCGTACGCAGCGGCATCTCCACGCCGAGCGTCGCGCGGATCTGGGCGGCGAGGCGGGTGGCGAGCAGGGAGTGCCCGCCGAGGTCGAAGAAGCCGTCGTCCACGCCGGCCGACGGCGCGCCCAGGACCTCGGCGAACAGCTCGCAGAGGATCTGCTCCTGGGCGGTGCGCGGGGCGCGCGACGTGGTCGCCGGCGCCAGGTCGGGGGCGGGCAGGGCGCGGTGGTCCAGCTTGCCGTTGACGGTGAGCGGCAGGGCGTCCAGCGTGACGAACGCCGCGGGCACCATGTGCTCCGGCAGCCGCTCGCGCAGGTACGCGCGCAGGGCGGAGGGGTGCGGGACCGCGTCGGCGGCCGGTACGAGGTACGCGGCGAGCCGGGTGTCGTCGGCCCGGTCCTGCCGGGCGAGGACGGCGGTCTGCGCAATGTCCGGGTGTGCGGCCAGGGCCGCCTCGATCTCACCCAGCTCGATGCGGAAGCCGCGCACCTTCACCTGCTGGTCGGCCCGGCCGACGTAGCTCAGGGTGCCGTCCGCGCCGCGGCGCACCACGTCGCCGCTGCGGTACATGCGGGAGCCCGCGGGTCCGTACGGGTCGGCCACGAAGCGCCCCGCGGTCAGCCCGGGCCGGTTCAGGTAGCCGCGGGCCAGGCCGGCCCCCGCGACGTACAGCTCGCCGGGGACACCCGGGGCGACCGGGCGCAGGCCGGCGTCGAGGACGTATGCCCAGAGGTCGGGGAGGGCGGTGCCGATGTCGCCGGGGACGGTGGCGGTGCGGCCGAGTTCCGCGTACGTGACGTGCACCGTGGTCTCGGTGATGCCGTACATGTTGACCAGGCGCGGCGCGTCCTCCGGATGGCGCTCGAACCAGTCGGCCAGCCGGGCGTGCTCCAGGGCCTCGCCGCCGAAGACGACCGTGCGCAGGGTGAGCCGTCGGCCGGTCCCGGGGTCCTCGGCGTCGGCCTGCACGAGCTGGTGGAAGGCGGACGGCGTCTGGTTGAGCACCGTCACCCGTTCGCGGACGAGCAGGTCCAGGAACCGGCCGGGCGAACGGCTGGTCTCGTGGTCCACGACCACCAGGCGGCCGCCGTGCAGCAGGGGTCCCCACAGCTCCCAGACGGAGAAGTCGAAGGCGTAGGAGTGGAAGAGCGTCCAGACGTCGTCGGAGCCGAATCCGAACCGCTCGCGTGTGGTGTCGAAGAGGCGCACCACGTTGCGGTGCGGGATCACGACGCCCTTGGGCTCCCCGGTGGAGCCGGAGGTGTGGATGACGTAGGCGGCGTGGGCCGGGTCGACGGCGGCTCCCGGGTCCGTGTCCGGCAGCCCGTCCAGGTCCGCGGTGTCCAGCAGCAGCCGGTCTTCGGCTGCCGCGTCCGCCCGGCTCGTCGTCAGGAGCAGGGAGGGCCGGGTGTCCTGGAGCAGGTAGGCGATCCGGGCGGCCGGGTATGCCGGATCGACCGGTACGTAGGCGGCACCCGCCTTGAGCACCGCGAGCACCGCCACGACCAGGTCGGCGGAGCGCGGGAGCTTCAGCGCCACCAGCTGCTCGGGGCCGATGCCCCGTTCGATCAGGGCGTGCGCCAGCCGGTTGGCGCGGGCGTTCAGACCGCCGTACGTGAGGGTGGTCGCGCCGTCGGTGAGTGCGACGGCGTCCGGATCGGCCCGCACCTGCCGCTCGAACAGTGCGGGCAGGCTGTGCTGCGACGGTTCCCCGCTCCGACCGGCCGGCAGCAGTGCCCGGAGTTCGTCGGCGGACACCACGTCCACCTGGCCGATGCGCCGTCCGGGGTCGGCGGCCACGGTGCGCAGCAGCCGCAGCCAGCGTTCGACGATGCCGGTGACGGTGGCCGCGTCGAACAGGTCCGTGCTGTACTCCACGACGCCCGACAGGCCGCCTCCGCCGGGCTGTTCGGCGAGGACGAAGGTCAGGTCGCACCTGGCGGTGCCGGTGGGGACGAGGTCGGACGCCACTCGCAGCCGCGGCAGGTCGAAGGCGCCGGACGGCGCGTTCTGGAGGGTGAGCATCGTCTGGAACAGGGGGTGGTGCGCCAGGGTCCGCGCCGGGTTCAGCGCCTCGACCAGGTGCTCGAACGGCACGTCCTGGTGCGCGTATGCGGCCAGCGCCTCGGAGCGCACCCGGCCGAGGAGTTCGGTGAACGTCGGGTCGCCGGACAGGTCGGTGCGCAGCACGAGTGTGTTGACGAAGAAGCCCACCAGGTCGTCCAGGGCCTCGTCGGTGCGGCCCGCGACGGGCGTGCCGATCGGGACGTCGGTCCCGGCGCCCAGCTTGCCGAGCAGCGCGGCCAGACCGGCCTGCAGCACCATGAAGAGGCTGGCCCCGCCGTCGCGGGCGAGGGTGCGCAGGTCCTCGTGCAGTTCCGCGTCGACGCGGAAGCCGCGAGGGCGAGCTTCCAGCTCAGGTTCAGCGCGTCGAGCACGCCGGTGCTCAGGCCCTGGCCGCCGATCGGGAAGTGGACGTGCGCGGCGTCGCCGA
>NZ_JBMNDO010000190.1:0-9901 GCF_052542855.1 Streptomyces sp. SAS_281 | reverse complement strand
CCGGAGCGCTCGGTGACCGAGCGCTCCGGGGCTGTCGCGTGCCGTTCGTCGCGGCTACTTCTTGCGGCCCCGCTTCTCGCGGACCCGGACCGAGATGTGGATCGGGGTGCCCTCGAAGCCGAACTCCTCGCGCAGGCGGCGCTCCACGAAGCGCCGGTAGCCGTGCTCCAGGAAGCCGGAGGCGAAGAGGACGAAGCGCGGCGGCTTGGTGCCCGCCTGGGTGCCGAACAGGATGCGGGGCTGCTTGCCGCCCCGGACCGGGTGCGGGTGGGCGGCGACGATCTCGCCCAGGAAGGCGTTGAGCCGGCCGGTCGGGACGCGGGTCTCCCAGCCGTCGAGCGCGGTCTCGATCGCCGGGACCAGCTTCTCCATGTGGCGGCCGGTGCGGGCCGAGACGTTGACCCGGGGCGCCCACGCGACCTGCGCGAGCTCCGTCTCGATCTCGCGCTCCAGGTAGTAGCGGCGCTCCTCGTCCAGCGTGTCCCACTTGTTGAACGCGAGCACGACGGCGCGGCCCGCCTCCACGGCCATGGTCACGATGCGCTGGTCCTGGACGCTGATCGTCTCGCTGGAGTCGATCAGGATGACCGCGACCTCGGCCTTCTCCAGGGCGGCGGCGGTGCGCAGCGACGCGTAGTAGTCCGCGCCCTCCTGGAGGTGGACGCGGCGGCGGATGCCGGCGGTGTCGATGAACTTCCAGGTGACGCCGCCCAGCTCGATGAGCTCGTCGACCGGGTCACGGGTGGTGCCCGCCAGCTCGTTGACGACGACGCGGTCCTCGTTGGCCACCTTGTTCAGCAGCGAGGACTTGCCGACGTTCGGGCGGCCGATGAGCGCGATGCGGCGCGGTCCGCCGAGTGCCGTGCCGAAGGACTGCGGCGGGGCCTCGGGCAGGGCCTCCAGGACGGCGTCCAGCATGTCGCCGGTGCCGCGGCCGTGCAGCGAGGAGACCGGGTGCGGCTCGCCGAGGCCGAGCGACCAGAGGGCGGTGGCGTCCGCCTCGCCGCTCTGCCCGTCGACCTTGTTGGCGCAGAGCACGACGGGCTTGCCGGCCCGGCGCAGCAGCTTGACGACGGCCTCGTCGGTGTCGGTGGCGCCGACGGTGGAGTCCACGACGAAGACGACCGCGTCGGCGGTCTCGATCGCGTACTCCGCCTGGGCGGCGACGGAGGCGTCCAGGCCGAGGACGTCCTGCTCCCAGCCGCCGGTGTCCACGACCTTGAAGCGGCGGCCGGCCCACTCGGCCTCGTAGGTGACGCGGTCGCGGGTGACGCCCGGCTTGTCCTGGACGACGGCCTCGCGGCGGCCGATGATCCGGTTCACCAGGGTCGACTTGCCGACGTTGGGCCGGCCGACGACGGCGAGGACGGGCAGCGGTCCGTGACCGGCCTCGTCCAGCGCGCCCTCGACCTCCTCGGGGGCGAACCCCTCCTGCGCGGCGAGCTCCATGAACTCCGCGTACTCGGCATCGCCAAGCTCTCCGTGCTCGTGGTCCGAGCCGCCGGAGTGAATCTGGTCGTTCATGAAGTCCGTTCCTCTTTGCATCATCATCGATGGACCACTCAGCGCGCGGTCCACTACTCAAGTCTTACCCGGTGCGCCCGGTGAGGCGCACGGCGTGCTCCAGGTGGCCGGTGAGCCGGGCCTGGATGCGCAGCGTGGCCTCGTCGAGCGCCTTACGCGTACGCCTCCCGCTGCCCGCCTCGAAAGCGTCCCCGAAGACGACGTCCACGCGGCTGCGCAGCGGCGGCAGTGCCGATATCAACCGTCCGCGGCGCTCGGTGCTTCCCAGGACGGCCACGGGGACGATCGGCGCCCCGCTGCGTACCGCGAAGTACGCGAGCCCGGTACGCAGCGAGGCGAAGTCTCCGTCGCCCCTGGTGCCCTCGGGGAAGATCCCGAGCACCCCGCCGTCCTCCAGCACGCCGAGCGCGCGGGTGATGGCGGTGCGGTCGGCGGTCGTACGGTCCACCTCCAGCTGCCCGATTCCGCGCAGGAACGGGTCGAGGGGGCCGACGAACGCCTCTTTCTTGATCAGGAAGTGGACGGGCCGGGGCGCGGTGCCCATCAGCATCGGCCCGTCGATGTTGTGCGAGTGGTTCACCGCGAGTATGACGGGTCCGGAGGCGGGGACCCGCCAGGCACCGAGGACACGGGGTCTGAAGAGCCCGTACATCAGCCCGATCCCGATGCCGCGCCCGACCGCCGCACCACGCGGCGAGGGCGCGCTCGTGGTGTCGGTCACTTCGCGGCCCGCTTCTCCCCGACGAGGGTGACGACGCACTCGATGACCTGCTGGAGCGTCAGCTCGGTGGTGTCCACCTCGACCGCGTCGGCCGCCTTGGCGAGCGGGGAGGTCTTGCGGCCGGAGTCCGCGGCGTCCCGCTTGATCAGCGCCTCCTTGGTGGCGGCGAGATCGGAGCCCTTGACCTCGCCGCTGCGGCGGGCGGCACGGGCCTCCGGCGACGCGGTGAGGAAGATCTTGATGTCGGCGTCGGGCAGCACGGTGGTGCCGATGTCGCGGCCCTCGACCACGATGCCCTTCTCCGCCTCGGCGGCGATGGTGCGCTGGAGCTCGGTGATCAGGGTGCGCACCTCGGGGACGGCGCTGACGGCGCTGACCTTGGAGGTGACCTCCTGGGTGCGGATCGGACCGGAGGCGTCCTCGCCGTCGACGGTGATCGCCGGGGCGGCGGGGTCGGTGCCGGAGACGATGACGGGCTTGGCGGCGGCGGTCGCGACCTGGGCGGCGTCGTGCACGTCGATGCCGTTGTTCAGCATCCACCAGGTGATGGCGCGGTACTGGGCGCCGGTGTCCAGGTAGCTGAGGCCGAGCTGGGCGGCGACGGCCTTGGAGGTGCTGGACTTGCCGGTGCCGGAGGGGCCGTCGATGGCGACGATCACTGCGGCCGGGGCGGTCCGGACGGCGGCGCTTACGGTTTCCACGGTGGTGGACACCTTCCTGGTGCTCGGGGCGGGCTGGACGGGACGCGTGAACCCGCCCCGCACAAGGTTACCGAGTGCGGGGACGGGTCCGGTCACCCCTGTGGACAAGTGTGCGACCGGCCATGGTCGCACGGTTCCTACTGCCGGATCGACCAGCCCCGCTCGCGGAGGGCCGCGGCGAGGACGGGGGCGGCGCTCGGTTCGACCATGAGCTGGACGAGACCGGCCTGCTGGCCGCTGGCGTGCTCGATGCGCACGTCCTCGATGTTGACCCCGGACCGGCCCGCGTCGGCGAAGATGGCGGCCAGCTCGCCGGGCCGGTCGCTGATCAGGACGGCGACCGTCTCGTACGCGGCCGGGGCGGCGCCGTGCTTGCCGGGCACCCGGACCCGGCCCGCGTTGCCCCGGCTCAGGACGTCACGGATGCCCTCGGTGCCCGCGCGCCTCTTCTCCTCGTCGGCGGACTGGAGCCCGCGCAGCGCGATGACCGTCTCCTCCAGGTCGGCGGCGACACCCGCGAGGACGTCGGCGACGGGGCCGGGGTTGGCGGACAGGATCTCCACCCACATGCGCGGGTCGGACGCCGCGATCCGGGTCACGTCCCTGATCCCCTGCCCGCACAGCCGGACCGCGCTCTCGTCGGCGTCCTGGAGCCGCGCCGCGACCATCGAGGAGATCAGCTGCGGGGTGTGCGAGACGAGCGCGACGGCCCGGTCGTGGGCGTCGGCGTCCATGACGACCGGGACGGCCCGGCACAGCGCGACCAGCTCCAGCGCGAGGTTCAGCACCTCGGTGTCGGTGTCCCGGGTGGGGGTGAGCACCCAGGGCCGCCCCTCGAAGAGGTCGGCGGTCGCGGCGAGCGGCCCGGAGCGCTCCTTGCCGGCCATGGGATGCGTGCCGATGTACGGGGTGAGGTCGGCCCCCAGCGCCTCCAGCTCGCGGCGCGGGCCGCCCTTCACGCTGGCGACGTCGAGGTAGCCCCGGGCGACGCCGTCGCGCATGGCGGCGGCGAGCACGGTCGCGGTGTGGGAGGGCGGCACGGCGACGACCGCCAGGTCGACCCGTCCCCCGGGCGGCTCGTCCGTACCGGCGCCGAGCGCGGCGGCGGTCCTGGCGGACTCGGGGTCGTGGTCGGCCAGGTGGACGGTGACGCCCCGGCCCGCGAGGGCGAGGGCCGCGGAGGTCCCGACGAGGCCGGTACCGATGACGACGGCGGTTCTCACTGGGCGATGTCCTTGCGCAGGGCGGCGGTGGCGCCGAGGTAGACGTGGTTGATCTCGGCCTTGGACAGATAGGTCTCGACGTGCGCCAGGATCCGGACCACCCGGGGCATGGCCCCCTCGATGTCCAGTTCCTGGGCGCAGATCAGCGGTACGTCGACGATCCCGATGGAGCGCGCGGCGGCGGCCGGGAAGTCGCTGTGCAGGTCGGGCGTGGCCGTGAACCAGATGCTGATGAGGTCGTCCGCGACGAGTTCGTTGCGCTCCAGCACGGCGGTGAGCAGGGCGCCGACCCGCTCGTGCAGGTGCCCGGTCTCGTCCCGGTCCAGCTGGACGGCGCCCCGGACCGCTCGTACCGCCACGTCGTGCTCCTTGCTCGTTCCGTACCGCTTCTTGCGTATGCGATCAGCGTAGAGGGGCGGCGGCGTCCGGTGCCCGTCCGCCCTTTTTATGAGACGCGCCCGCGCCCGTCCCTCGCGTACCCTCCCGGCATGATCACGCCGACCGACGAGGACCTGGTACGCCGCCACACGGTCTACTCCTGTGTGATGGGGTCGCGCGCCTTCGGTCTCGCCACCGGGACCAGCGACACCGACCGGCGGGGCGTGTTCCTGGCACCGACCCCGCTGTTCTGGCGCTTCGAGAAGCCGCCCACGCACATCGAGGGCCCGGCGGACGAGCAGTTCTCCTGGGAGCTGGAACGCTTCTGCGAGCTGGCCCTGCGCGCCAACCCGAACGTGCTGGAGTGCCTGCACTCGCCGCTCGTGGACCACGTGGACGACACCGGCCGCGAACTGCTCGCGCTGCGCGGCGCCTTCCTCTCCCGCCGGGCGCACGACTCGTTCGTACGCTATGCCCTGGCCCAGCGCCGGAAGCTGGAGGCGGACGTCCGCCGGCACGGCGCACCGCGCTGGAAGCACGCGATGCACCTGCTGCGCCTGCTGGCCAGTTGCCGGGACCTGCTGCGCACCGGCGAACTGACGATCGAGGTGGGCGAGGCCCGCGAGGACCTCCTCGCGGTCAGGCGCGGCGAGGTCCCCTGGCCGGAGGTCGAACGCCGCATGATCCGCCTCGCCGCCGAGAACGACGAGGCGGCCTGCGCCTCCCCGCTGCCGGCCGAGCCGGACCGGGCCCGCGTCGAGGACTTCCTGGTCCGTACACGGCGGGCGTCGGCAACGGCCTGAGGGCGGCTCAGGCGTCCCAGAGCGCCCCGAGTTCCAGCAGCTCGTCCCGGTACTCGATGCGCTCCGCCCATGCGGCCGGCCAGGCGCCGGGCCCCAGGTGGGCACCGGCCAGCGCGCCGGTCAGGCAGGCGATGGAGTCCGAGTCGCCCCGGGTGCAGGCGGCGCGGCGCAGGGCGGTGACGGGTTCGTCCGGGAAGAGCAGGAAGCAGTGCAGGGCGGTGGCGAGGGCGTGCTCGGCGATCCAGCCGTCTCCGGTCCGCTCACAGGGGTCGGTCTCCGGCGAGGGGGCGCGCAGGGCGTCCTGGACGGTCTCCAGCGCGGCCAGGCACTCGTCCCAGCCCCGGCTGATGTACGCCTCGGGCGAGGCGTCGTGCGTGTGGCGCCAGAGGTCGCCGAGCCACCGGTCGAGATAGCGTTCGCGGTTCTCGAAGGCGTACGAGCGGAGTTGGCCGATCAGGCCGAGCGGTTCCACCCCCTGGGCGAGCAGGTGCACCGCTCGGGCCGTCAGGTCGGAGGCGGCGAGCGCGGTCGGGTGGCCGTGGGTCAGGGCCGACTGGAGCTGGGCGGCGCCGGAGCGCTGCTCGTCGGTGAGGCCGGGCGCCAGTGCGACGGGTGCGACGCGCATGTTGGCGCCGCAGCCCTTGGAGCCGGTCCGGCTCGCCTCCTGCCAGGGGCGGTCGCTGTCGAGCGAATGGCAGGCTTCCAGGCAGGTGCGGCCTGGGGCGCGGTTGTTGTCGGGCGAGTGGTACCAGTCGACGTACTCCTCGCGCACCGGGCGGGCCAGCAGCGGCCCGGTGAGCGGGCCCCGGTCCATGGCGGTGCGCAGGCCCCGGCCCAGGGCCAGGGTCATCTGGGTGTCGTCGGTGACGAAGGCCGGCTTCGGCAGCTCCATCTCCCGCCAGGGCCCGCACTTGGCGAGGATCGACGGCACGTCGTTGAACTCGGTGGGGAACCCCAGCGCGTCGCCGAGCGCGAGCCCGGTCAGCGCGCCGGTCGCGGCCCTCTTCGTACGGGTGGTCGTCATGGCTGCCGTCCTTCCGGTCTCAGCAACGGGGGGTGCAGTGCGGTGGCGTCGCCCGCGCGGTAGAGGGCGGCCGGTTTGCCGCGGCCGCCGGTGCGGCGCGGGGCCCCTTCCGCGGGCTGTACGAAGCCCGGCGTGGCGAGGACCTTGCGGCGGAAGTTGGGGCGGTCGAGCTCGACGCCCCAGACCGTCTCGTAGACCTGTTGCAGCTCGCCCAGGGTGAAGTGCGGCGGGCAGAACGCGGTGGCCAGGCAGGTGTACTCCAGCTTGGCGCCGACGCGGTCGCGGGCGTCCGCGAGGATGCGGTCGTGGTCGAAGGCGAGCGGGCCCGTCCGGGCCGCGTCCCACCAGCGCGCGCCCGCCGCGTCACCGCCGCCGCGCGGCTCGGGCAGGTCCGGGACGAGGGCGGTGTGGGCGACGGAGACGACGCGCATCCGGGGATCGCGGTCCGGGTCGCTGTAGGTGCGCAGCTGTTCCAGGTGGAGGCCGGAGACGGTGTCGTCGCTCAGCCCGGTCTCCTCGGCCAGCTCGCGGCGCGCGGCGGCCCCGGCGGACTCCCGGGGCAGCAGGAAGCCGCCGGGGAGCGCCCAGTGGCCCTGGTACGGCTCCGCGCCGCGCTCGACCAGCAGGACGTGCAGCCGGGACTCGCGGACCGTGAAGACCGCCAGGTCCACGGTGACCGCGAACGGCTCGAAGGCGCTCGGGTCGTAGCCCTCGGGGGCGGCGGCGCTCATCGGCGCTCCGGGAGGGGCGCGGCGAAGTCCCAGCCCTCGGCGAGCAGCGCGTCGACGGCCTCGACCGCGCGGGCGAGGCGCGCCTCGCGGCTGCCGGTCAGCTCGATGAAGGGCCGGCCGGTACGGGTGAGCTCGGCCCGGAAGCGGTCGGTCATCCAGGGCCGCAGCTCCTCGCCGTCGCGCAGCCCGTCGTCCTCGAAGGCGACGCCCTCGTGGTCGGTGAGCAGCCACAGGTGGTGGCGGGCCCGGTCCGCGACGCGCTCGACGAGGGGGTTGCGCCCGCCCACGTACCGCTCGTGCCAGACGGTCGTCGCGAAGGAGTCCGTGTCGCAGAAGAGCACCGGGGAGCCGGTGCGGGCGGCCTCCTCCTCGCGGGCGTTCTGGACCTCGGCGATGTGCGGGAAGTCGTGGGTGGAGAGGGTGACGTCCTCCCACTGGGCCCGGGGCCACCGCTCGCGCAGCTCGGCCAGCTTCCGTTCGCTGAACTCGCGGCCGTACTCGGCCACGTACCCCGTGTGCGCCCAGATCCCGCCGCGCTGCCGGTAGTGGGCGGCGAGCGCCCGGGCCAGGGTGGTGGTGCCGGTGGACTCCGCGCCGAGGACGACGACGCGGCGGGCGAGCGCCGCCCGCACCGGCGCTTCGAGGAAGCCCCAGCAGCCGGCCGGGTCGGCGCGGACGGCGGTGCCGGAGACGGGGTACGCGGTGCGGTCGGGGTCGACGCAGACGGACTCGGCGCCGAAGCGGCGGGCCAGCTCGTCCCCGTACGGCTCCGAGGTGAAGACGGCGTCCACCCGCTCGGGCACCGCGGCGGTGAAGACGGCCATGTGGGCGTCCCAGATCGCCGGGTCGTGAAGGTCCATGCGGGTGTCGTCCATGGCGCCGACCACCGTCGCGTCGGGGTGCGCCTGGCGCATCCAGTCGACCCGGTCGGCGAGCGGGACGGACTCCACCGAGGCGGCGCAGACCAGGACGGTGAGCCGTTCGCAGCGGGCGGCGGCGGTGCGGACGAGGTGGTGGTGGCCGGCGTGCGGCGGATAGAACTTGCCGAGCACGAGTCCGTGCGGGTAGCGCTTCATGCCAGGGCCTTCGCGGGGTCGGCTGCGGTCAGGTCGCGGCGCCAGTTGCGCAGGCCGATGAGGCACAGCGTCAGGAAGCCGACGTACAGCAGCGAGGTCAGGTACAGCTCCTTGTACGCGTACAGCGGGATGTACACGATGTCGGCGGCGATCCACAGCCACCAGGACTCGACCAGCTTGCGGCACTGCCCGTAGGTCGCCGCGAGCGAGAGCGCGGTCGTGAGCGCGTCCCAGAACGGAACGGTCGAGTCGGTCGCCCGGTCGAGCAGGACGGTGAGCGCCACGGTCCCCACCGCCCCCGCCGCGAGCAGCCCGGTCCACTCGGTGCGCGTGGTGCGGCGCACCGGCAGCCCGTCGGTCCCTGGTCCACCCCCGTGGGTCCAGGTCCACCAGCCGTAGGCGGCGAGGGCGATGAAGACGATCTGGAGTCCGGCGTCGGCGTACAGGCCGGACTGGGTGAACAGCAGGATGAAGAAGAGGTTGTTGGCGATGCCGATCGGCCAGTTGGCGAGGTGCTGGCGGGCCACGAGCCAGACGCACAGCGCGCCGCTGCCGAAGCCCAGCACCTCGGTCCAGCTGACCGGGGTGTCGAGGACCGTCACCAGGGGCTGCTGCAGGGGATCGAGTATGTCCGCGAGACTCACGCCCGCCTCCTTAATAGTCATTGTGACTATAAAGGTTCGGCCGGGCACGCGAAAGGCCCGCGGCCGGTTCCTCTCCGGAGAATTCCGGGGAACCGGCCGCGGGCCTCGTGCGTGCGGGGACGGGCTACAGGCCGACCTCGCGCATCAGCATGCCCACCTCGGTGTTGGTGAGCCGGCGCAGCCAGCCCGACTTCTGGTCGCCCAGCGCGATCGGACCGAAGCCCGTGCGCACGAGCCGGTCCACGGGGAAGCCCGCCTCGGCCAGCATGCGGCGCACGATGTGCTTGCGGCCCTCGTGCAGGGTCACCTCGACCAGGTAGTTCTTGCCGGTGTTCTCCACGACGCGGAAGTGGTCGGCGCGGGCGTACCCGTCCTCCAGCTGGATGCCGTCCTTGAGCCGCTTGCCCAGGTCGCGCGGGAGGGGGCCCTGGATGGCCGCCAGGTACGTCTTCTTCACGCCGTACCTGGGGTGGGTGAGACGGTGGGCCAGCTCGCCGTGGTTGGTGAGCATGATGATGCCCTCGGTCTCGGTGTCCAGCCGGCCGACGTGGAAGAGCCGCGTCTCGCGGTTGGTGACGTAGTCGCCGAGGCACTGGCGCCCGTCCGGGTCCTCCATGGAGGCGACTACACCGGCCGGCTTGTTCAGCGCGAAGAACAGGTAGGACTGGGTGGCGACGGTCAGCCCGTCGACCTTGATCTCGTCCTTGTGCACGTCGACACGCATGCCCTGCTCGACGACGATCTCGCCGTTGACCTCGACCCGGCTCTGGTCGATCAGCTCCTCGCAGGCGCGGCGCGAGCCCATGCCGGCGCGGGCCAGGACCTTCTGCAGCCGCTCGCCCTCCTGCTCGGCGCCCGGGTGCGTCTTGGGGGTATTGATCTCGGGCTTGTTCGCGTACCGGTCGCGGTTGCGCTGCTCGATCTTGGCGTCGAGCTCGCGCGGGCGCGCCGGGGCGCCGTACGGACCGCGCCGGGCGCCGCCCTTCGCGCCGCCCTGCGGGCTCTTCGGACCGCCCTTGGCGCCGCCCCGGGGGGGGGGGGGGGGGGGGGGGGGGGGGGGGGGGGGGGGGGGGGGG